>JAOTWK010000332.1 GCA_029862935.1 Gemmatimonadota bacterium
CGATCGTGGAAGTCAATAAAAACGGCTCGTTTGTCGTCACGAAGCATCCGGGCACCGGGGGCCGGGTCACGGTGGCGAGTGTCGCCGAGCAGCTGCTCTATGAGATGGGTGATCCGAAGAACTACATCACGCCCGATGGCATCGTCGATTTCACGACGATTCAGCTCGAGCAGCAGTCGAAGAATCGTGTGAGCGTTCACGGGGTGCGCGGGCGGCCCGCCACCGATTCGCTCAAGGTGTCGATTGCCTACCTGTACGGATACAAGGCGGTCGGGACACTCGTCTATGCGTGGCCCGATGCCTATCAGAAAGCACAGAGGGCCGATCAGGTGCTCCGTGAGCGCCTGCGACGCGCGGGGCTCGAGTTCGAAGAGATCCTCACCGAGTTCGTCGGGGTCAATGCGACGCATGGACCCCTGGCCGGTCCGCCGCACCCAAACATCCCGGAGGTGCAACTTCGCATTGGGGTCCGTGCACGCAAAGCGGGGCCCGTGCGGCGCTTCTCTCGGGAGGTAGCGCCGCTCGTACTCAACGGTCCGCCGAGTGTCACGGGCTTTGCTGGCGGCCGTCCGAAGGTTGAAGAGATCGTCGCGTACTGGCCGGCCTTGATGCCCAAGAGCGAGATTCACACGAACGTGGAATACCTCGTCGCCTGAGCGACTGGGAAGCGAGATAGATGGGATCCAAACGAAAGACGCGTGCCGCGCCCACGACGTCACGAACGGTGCCGCTGGTGAAGCTGGCGCATGCGCGCAGCGGTGACAAAGGCGACACCGCAAACATCGGGCTCATCGCGCTCGAGCCGAAGTACTATCCGCTCTTGGTCCGCGAGGTCACGGCGGCTCGCGTCGCGCGCCACTTCAAAGGCGTCGTGACTGGGTCCGTCGAGCGGTTCGAGCTGCCGAACCTCAATGCCCTGAATTTCCTGCTCCACGGTGCGCTCGGTGGAGGCGGCACCCTCTCGCTCAAGACGGACGCGCAAGGGAAGGTCTTTTCGACCGCGTTGCTGCGGATGGAGATTCCGGTGCCCCGAGGGTTCGATGTCGGCTGAGCGGCTCACGGCAGACCTGCGTGATGGCGTGTTCTGGCTCACGCTCAACCGGCCGGACAAGCGCAACGCGATCGACAGCGCGATGGTCGACGCATTCCACGAGCGACTGGATCAGGCGGACCTCGACGCTCACGTGCGCGTCGTGGCACTCCGCGGGGCGGGGAAGGACTTCTGTGCCGGCGCGGACCTGGCCGAGCTCCAGGCGTCTGCGGAGGGATCTCTGGCGGACAACGAGCGAGCCGCTCAACGGTTGGGCGACGTGTTCGTGCGGATGCGGGCGTTGCCCAAGCCGGTGGTCGCCGTCGTGCACGGGCGCGCGTTGGCGGGCGGGTGCGGGCTCGCGACCGCGTGTGATGTGGTACTCGCGCACGCGGACGCCACGTTCGGCTACCCGGAGGTGCGCCGCGGCTTCGTGCCGGCCATGGTGATGGCGATGTTGCGACGCGCCGTGGGAGAGAAACTTGCCTTCGATTTGGTGACGACCGGCCGCTTGTTGACGGCGGATGAGGCGCGCGCGTTGGGGTTGGTCGCGCGGGTGTACGCTGGCAAGGTGTTCGAATCCAGCGTGGAGGAGTTCGTCACCGATCTGGCCCAACGAAGCCCCTCGGCGCTCGCGTTCATCAAGCAGCAACTGTACGCGATCGACGGGCTGAGCTTTGCGGAGGCCATCGCCATGGGCGCGAAAGTGAACGCGATGGCACGGACGACGCCCGATTTCAAGCAGGCCGTCGCCCGCTTTCTAGAGAAATCCTGATGCACCCGGCTAAGGAGCGATCGTCGCCGCGTCACAGAAGCTCCTGGGCGATCCTGCTGGCCGGCACGCTGGCCCTGACATCGTTCCTCGCGTGCGGCGAGACCACCGAGCCGGTAGTGCAGGGATCTTTTTCGGGTACGGTCACCGGCGACATCGCCGCGACAGCCAATGGCACGGCCGCGTTTGGTGTGACCGACCTGAACGGTGCCAGCAGCTTCTACCTCGTGATGGTGCGCGGCAGTGTCGTCGAATTCGATCTCGACATCATTCCGCTGTTCCGCTTCAGCACCGAACGCCCGCCCGTCGGCTCCTACGTGATCGTCGCGGCGGATCCGCCGTGTGCCACGTGCGGACCCAACGATTTCGACGGCGCCTACTTCTGGCAGCGTGCCGCGGGTGCACCCAGGATTTTCGGGTCCGAGGCCGGGAGCCTCACCATCACCAAGTCCACCGCCGACACCGTGTCCGGCAGCGCCACGTTTTCCGCGATCGAGATTGGTCAGACCGGCGCGACCGTCAACATCCAGGTGACGTTTACGGCCGTGCCTGGGAGTCTGCCGACGGTGCCGGGGGGATGAGGTGGGAGGGCACTGACGACTCAGACGACTGAGACGACCAATCTGACGACTCTGACGACGTAGACGACTCCCGGGTCGCGTGAAAACGCCGCACCGTGCGGCTGCGTGGTACCCACTTCCAGACCCTCCCGCTGCAGTGTTGGGACGAACGCACCCCAGTACTGCTCATGGCCTATTACCGATCCCTCAAAGCGTGGCAGGCGGCCCATGAGTTCGCGAAAGCCGTCGCCGCGGCAACCAAGCGGTTTCCCAGCGACGAACGTTACGGGTTGACGTCGCAGCTTCGGAGGGCAGCCGTATCGGCCCCCGCGAACCTAGCCGAGGGACAGGGCCGGTTCGGGGCGCGTGAAGCACTGCGGCACACCCGCATCGCTGCCGCTTCACTTGTCGAAGCGGACTACCTACTGCTGTTCGCGCTCGAATGCGGCTACGTAGGCCGTGACGACTATGACAGGCTCATGCAGCTTCGCAAGCAGGCCAGCCGCCTCGTGCACGGACTCGCCAAGAGCCTCGACCGAGCCATTCGACGCTCATGAGCTCGGGTCGAGTCCGAACGGCGCAGTCGTCTTCGTCGTCTTCGTCGTCTGATCCTTCGCAGTCGTCTTCGTCGTCTGAGTCGCCCACCTCCTCCCTCGCCTCCGCTCAAGCAGTCCTGAACCACCATTGGCGCTACCAGCGCTTCCGCCACCACCAACGCAAAGCGATCCTCGCAGCCCTCGGGGGTCGTGACTGTCTCGCCATCCTGCCGACGGGCGGCGGGAAGTCGCTGTGTTATCAAGTGCCTGCGATGATGTTGCCGGGAGTGACGGTGGTCGTGTCACCGCTCATCTCCCTCATGCAGGATCAGGTTGCAGCGCTCAGGTCGCGTGGACTCCCCGCGGCGTATGTGAGTTCCACTCAGCGGCCCGCCACGCAGCGTGCCGTGTGGGAGGCGGTGCGGGCCAAGCAAGTCAAGCTGCTCTACGTGGCACCAGAACGGTTGCCGCAGGTTCCTCAGTTGATGCGTGGCATACCGGTGGCGCTCTTGGCAGTGGACGAAGCCCACTGCATCAGCGAGTGGGGTCATGAGTTCCGACCGCACTATCGGGCGATCGGACGACACCGGCACCTCATGGGCTCACCGCCCACGATGGCGGTCACCGCCACGGCAACCCCTGCGACCCGACAAGACATCGTGCGCGTGCTGGGTCTCAGACGCCCCGTGCGTGTGCTGCAGTCGTTCGACCGTCCGACGTTGTCCTTCGAGGTACAGCGGGTCCGGTCGGACCAGGAGCG
Source organism: Gemmatimonadota bacterium (assembly GCA_029862935.1). Next base: position 3,659 of record JAOTWK010000332.1, read on the forward strand.
CATGCAGCGGATGGAAGCGCAGGTGCGTGCGACAACCGAGACGGTGATCGTCTATGTCCGCACACGCAACCGCACCGATGGTGTCGCGACGCGGCTCAGGCAGTGTGGGGTGGCGACGCTGCCGTACCACGCGGGGCTTCCCGGTCGCGCGCGGCGCGCACTGTTATCCCGATTCCTCAACGGGCGGTGCCGAGTGATGGTGGCGACGAGTGCCTTCGGGATGGGGATCGACAAATCGGACGTGCGTTTGGTCGTGCACGTGGGCGTGCCCAGCCGCCCTGAGACGTACTACCAGGAGGCGGGTCGGGCCGGGCGCGATGGCGTGCCGTCGCGGTGCGTGCTCTTGTGGTCAGAGGGTGATCTAGAACTAGCCGCACGCATGAGTCGTGTGGGGCAGTGTGAGAGTGGCTCGCAACGCCAACATCAAGCTGCAGAGCGTGGACTCGAGGCCATGCGACGCTATGTCCGGAGCCGGCGCTGCCGGCGGCGAATGCTGCTCGAGTATCTGGGCGAGCGACTCGACGCGTGCGCCGGGTGCGACCGGTGCGGTGGTCACGCAAGCTGAAGCCGAACGGTCGTCGTTGGCCGTGCGGGGAACCGTCATGCCTTCCTCAGCGCCGGCGCGTGGCAGCTTCAGGCGCAGGTTAAGCTGCGGGTGCGCCGGATAAGCGGTGGGAAGTGCTGCTATCGGGAAGCTGGCGTCTTTCCACGCCGCTGCGTCGGTCACGAAACGGCAGCAGTTGCGACTGTGGCCTGGAAGGGATATTTCTGCTCGAAAACGAAGTACTTGGAGGAATCATGGGTGCCAAGCTACCGAAC
>JAOTWK010000333.1 GCA_029862935.1 Gemmatimonadota bacterium
GGCCGGTCTGCAAATGAACACGGCGGGGCGTGACACTGCGGTGCTCTTCGGGGACGGTGCGGGCGCCGTCTGTCTCGAGGCGACCACTGGCGAGGATGGCAGCCGGCTCCTGTGGCACCACCTCCACGCCGACGGGCGCTTTGCCAGGGAACTGTCCATCCTGAGTCCCGGATCGGCCACATCGCCGTGGATCACGAAGGACATGGTCGACGATGGCTCGGCGTTTCCCCATATGAATGGTCGCGAGGTGTTCAAGCACGCCGTGACGCGCTTCCCCGAAGTGATCGAATCCGTGCTGGCCTCGCAGGAGCTATCCCGGGACGACCTGGACTTGGTGATCCCGCATCAGGCCAATGAGCGGATCACCGAAGCGGTCAGGAAGCGATTGGGCGTCGACGAATCCAAGGTCTACAGCAACATCGCGAAGTACGGCAACACGACTGCGGCGAGCATCCCGATCGCGCTGAGCGAGGCGGTGAGCGACGGTACGGTGAAGCGCGGAAATCTGGTGTGTCTCGCCGCCTTCGGATCCGGTTTCACCTGGGGGGCAAGCCTGCTGCGCTACTGAGCGGAGCCGCGGTGGAGCGGGAATACAGGACGGCCGCGGCCATCGCGTAGATGAGCGCCGCTCCGGCCAGCAGACTCGACGATCCCCACTCCAGGGCGATCAGCGCCGCTAGGGGAGCTGCGACCACGGAGGCAAAGCCGTTGGCCGCCCAGGCCCACGCAAGGCCCACCTGATCCTCACGAGCCACGATCCGCACGCCGGCGGGAAACGGGATCCCCATCATGATCGCCACCGGTGCGACGAGCGCGACGGTGGCCACCGCTCGCAGCCCCAACGGCAGGGGCTGGAGAGCGTGCACCGCCGGCAGAAGCCCCAGCGCCGCCATCGTCACCATGACGACCAACGCGGCCAGGGCATAGCGCACCGCGCGCCTGCCCATCCGATCGCTCCACAGACTGCCGAATCCCGAGCAGGTCAGGACGAGGGTGAGCACGGCCACGACGGCGAACACGGGATGGCCCAGCAGCAGAGTCGCGGCCTGGATCGTCGCGATCTCCGTCGCCAGGTAGGCCAGGCCGATCGCCGCGAAATAGCCCACGACCGGGAGCACCGGCGTCGCCGGCGACCGCCGCACCCGGGCGGCGATCGGTGCGAGGAGCAGCAGGAGCGCGACCACCGCACCCTGGCCGAGCGTCGCCAGTAACGTGACGTGTCCCCATTCGGCGAACGGCCACCACTCGCCGCGGGCGGCGACGAGCAGGCGCGGCACGGACTCGGGTCTGAGGAAGTGATGGGGGTACGGGCGAGCGTCGGTCGCCGGAAGAACGTCGAAGGCGTATTCGTCGGCAAAACGATCGGTAGCCTCTACCCCGCTGGTTGCCGCACGGGCGGCTGCAAACACCGTTGGCTCGGCGAGTGCGTGGTACCGAGCCGTGGGCTGCTCGAGGCCGGGCCGCCAATCGATCTCGAATTGCCGTTCCGTTGCCCAGTGCTCGAGGCGTTGCAGCTCGGTGGGAGTGAAGCCCGCCGGTTTTGCCAAGACGGTAACCGTCCCCCAGCTGCGGAGCACCACCAACCCGTCTGGCACTCGTGACGGGGCCACCCGACGCAGCGCCTCCGCCGCCGTCAGCACCGAGCGCAAGCTTCCACGCGGCGGCACGGTGAGCCACCCGGTCACCGCGAGCATGCCGTCTGCGTCGAGAATTCGGAGGTACTGGACGTAGGCTTCGACGGTGTGCAGGAAGTCTTCGCCGAGCGCGTGCACGCCGGCGGCAGTCGCGCCTGGTTGGCCCGCCGGACCGAGCACCACGAGATCGTATCGATGCCGTGTGCGTGCCACGAAGGATCGGGCGTCGGCGACCACCCAGCGCACCGGAGTCGAGTCGGTCACCGCGCGGGGAGCTCCCGCGTTGAGCGCGACGAGGTCCGGGACGAGCTCGACGGCGGTGATCGCCCGCGCCCCATGCGCCGTGGCGTTGCGGACCTCCGTGCCGGAACCGGCCCCCAACACGAGCACTCGCTCATGGCGCGCCGCGGCGTACGGCGCCGCCGATGGCAGCCAGTCGAGCATCGCCAGGTTGTCGGCCGTAGGCTCTATGATCGGCGTAGCTCCCACCAGGTCGCCATCCACGAAGAGGGCACGCTCGGCGGGGACCGTGCCACTGAATCCCAGCGAGAGCCCCGGGGCATGCCGGAACGCCGGGGCTTCGACCGCCACGACCCACCCGGTGGGTCCGAAACGTTCGGCCACCCGTTCGGCACCGGGGTACGCCTCGATCTGCGGAAGCGCCTTGTAGGGGGTGATATCCAGGCGCCACACAGGACTGACGAGCATTCCGATCGCGAACACCGCGCAGGCGAGTGACGCGAGGCGAAGCTTCCTTCCCCCGTTCCACGCCGCGGCCAGGGCTCCAAGCGCGGCGATCACGGCCGGTAGCCCGATCGCACGCTGCGGCTGGACGATCCACAGGGCGCTGAGCGCCGCGACCGCTCCGAGTCCGGAGCCGAAGAAGCTCACGCCGTACACGAGGCCCGACTGCCCAACGGTGAGCCGGATTCCAAGAAGTACGACCATGGCGCCGGCCAAGAGCGGGGCAGCCAAGACCAGCTCGATCAGCCCGAGACGGAGCCACGATCCGCCGTGCCACAGCAACTGGGTGGCGTCGATCGGGAGCCGCTCGGCGAGCACCGGTGCGGCCAGGAACGCCAGAGCGGTGAGCACGGCCGAACGGGCGAACCATCGGTCGGCGCGGTCCGCGCCCAGCGGACCGATCAGGGTGAGCAGCGTGCCACTCGCCCCGAACCCCAGCATCGCTACCCCAATCGCCATGTACGCGAAGTGGTAGAACTGCACGATGGCGAGGACTCGAACCAGAAGGACCTGATAGGCGAGGATCGCCGCCGACGCGAGCGCGACGGCCACGAGTCGGCCGACGAGGGTTGTCGTCAGCGCAGCCCCTCGAGCATCGGCACGAAGCGCACTGGGAGGAGGTTGGAGGTTCGCAGCCTCCCGTCCTGGCCCTTCTCTACCAGAACGAGATTCTGAATGCCGTACACGCTTCCAACGGGAATCACCATACGACCACCCCGTCGCAGCTGGGCCGTGAGCGCGGGTGGGATGTAGCCCGCCGCCGCAGTCACGATGACGGCATCGAAGGGCGCCTCCTCTTCCCAGCCAAAATGCCCGTCGGCATGACGGACGGTCACGTTGGCGTAGCCGAGTCGTTCCAGACGCTCGGAGGCGGACGTGGCGAGGGCCCCAACGAGCTCCATGGTGAACACGCGTGCCTCTATGTCCGCGAGCACCGCTGCCTGATATCCGGAGCCGGTGCCGACCTCGAGCACCTTCATTCCAGGACGCACACCGATCACCTCGGTCATGTAGGCTACGATGTACGGTTGAGAAATGGTCTGCCCGTAGCCGATCGGCAGGGGATGGTCGCCGTAGGCCCGCGAGCGGCCGCTGGCGGGAACGAACTCGTGGCGCGGGACGCGAGCCATGGCGCGCAACGTCGCAGAATCGACGACGCCGCGAGCGGCGATCAGGTCGACCATGCCCCGTCGGGCGGCTTGGGTGCGCTCGGCGTCGCGTTGCCCGGGCTCCTGCGCGACGACCGGGACGGTGACCAGAAGGATCAAGCTGGCCGCGGCCAGCACGCCGAGAAGGCGAACGCGCACGGGCAACCCGTCAGCGCGTGGCGAGCGAGTGCAGGATATCACGGTCAATCCAGTGACCACCATCGTATGCGACTGTCTCGTACGGAATCTCGTGGTCGAACAGCCGCTCCTCCATGGTCAGGATGGCGGCGCGGTCGAGGTAGCGGTCGTCCGATCCCACTACGAACGTGAGTCGCGCGTCCTCGAGCTTCCCCCATGCGGCCTCCAAATCGACATCTGGCGGCAGCAACTCACCCCAGAGAATGAGCCGTTCGGTGACGGCTCGGCCAAGGCTGATCCAACGTGCGGCCGTGGCTGCTCCCTGCGAGAAGCCGAGCACGTACACAGCGACGTCGTGCCGTCGCATGCCGGAGAAAACGTGGTCGTACAAGCGGTCCAAGTACCGCACGTAGTCTGCGATCGCGGATAGGCGATCCTCACGCGTCATCCAGCTGGCCCCCACCGTCTTGTTCGCGTGATTCGTGTAATACCGGGAGAGCCCCTCAGGGGCGACGAGATAGCGGTGACCGTCATCGAGGACGCGGAACTCCTCGAGAAAGGAGGCCGCGAGCTGCCCGTATCCGTGACACAGGAACCACACCTGCTTCACGGAGGAACTCGGATGTCCGAGCGTGTAGAACCGGGCGGTGCAGGGTACCGTGAGATGGTGTTCCTGCATGCGGCGAACTTACCGCAAGCTCCGCGTGTCGGCGAGGGTCTCGCGCTGCCGTCAGGGGGTGGGGTTTCGGGCCCCCCGGTGGATCGTGGCGGACACCGGGAAGTGATCGGACGGATAGCGACCATCCCGC
>JAOTWK010000334.1 GCA_029862935.1 Gemmatimonadota bacterium
ATGCCCAGTGCCAGAGCTGCCAATGCCCGGTTCCGCCTGCTCAAACCCTCAGGCGCGGATCCTCACCAACCCCCGACTCGTGCCCGGCCTTGACGCTGTATATTGACGATCGTTCGATTGACCCTTTGAATCTCTTATGCGCTGGCTGCTGTTCGAATGGCGAGAAGTGCCCAAACTGGTCCCGGCAGCTTACAGCGGGCCACTACGGCACGCTCGCACGAAACAGAACGAGGATCTCGCGACCGGAGTCGCTTTGTTTTCTCGTCGGCGGGGAGTTCTCGAAGTGAACAATGGTCGCGCTTTCTCGGGCCGATTCGCAGTCTTGCTCAAGACCATTCTTGGTACATGCATCGTACTGGGAATTGCCTGCGGCTGGTTCGGCACCATGTTTCGTCCAGAATTCGAATTCGGTATCACGAAGGTGGCGGTCGAAACAGGAGCAGGCGAGGATGTCTCCTCGTATGTTGGCGGCGAGACACGAGGGTTAGATTATGAGGACGATTGGCTGGCATGGAGCTGGTCAATCAACCATGAAACGATGGTAGTGGATCTTACGAACAGGAGTCCACTTACTCTGCACGTTGACTGGATACGAGGGGGACTGAGGACAATCGATGCAAGGCAGCGCAGCGTTGCGGGTCGACAATCCACCACGATGATCCGGTCAGGAGAGAAGATTGGGGAGGTTCTCTATCCAGGCGACTACGCGCTGCCCGATACGGTAGACCGAAGGGCGTTACCAGTTGATTGGATTGTGCCGATGATGCCGGGCATAGCAACAACTGATCGACAGCGTGCGGAGCGATTCGGGCGCGAGCAGATCGGCAAGTCGCTCGTAGTGAGGGTGCCCGTGACCTCGGGTGAGGAGACGCGCGACTACATCTTCACAGTCTCAGTGCAAGACTATCGTGTTGAGCAGATCGTCGGAAGCTGAGAACCATGGGGAAGCCAACTGAGCTCGAATATCGCATGGAAACCGGCGGACAGTTGCGCGGCACCATCGGCTCGCAAACCGCTCCCGCAGCAGTTTCGGGCGCATGAACTTTACTGCCGGTACAACTCGACCGAAGCGATGCGCTGCGACTGCATGGGTCAGCGATGTAAGGGTTGGAGTTGCACGCGCAGTTCGCACCCACTACTTGCCGACGTTGAATAGATTCGGTTTCAAGACTCGCGGGACGCCGCGTGGCGCGGTATCCCGGTGCATTAGAATGGATTTGAGACCGCTCCTAGCGGTTCACAGCGTGCTTGGCGCCGTCTTCCTTCTCATTGCGCCAAGCGCTGCGAGCCCTACCGCCACCGCATCAAACATGTTCGAGTGATAGCGCGCTTTCCACTTGCGGTCCTGGCCGATGTACACCGTGAGTTCCGGGTAGCGCGTGACGACGGCCCGGGCGACCTCCCACTTGCGCGCCCGGCCGTTTCCGGTCACCGCGCGCTTGACCGTGCTCGGCGCGAAGCTGACGAATTGGATGCGCTGCCGCTTGGCGATAGCATGAATCTCGTCGACAAGGACATTCAAGAGTGCGGTGTTGCGGTTATTGGCGAAGAACGCCTTCTCGATGGCGACGGTGTCAGGCCGGAAGTCCTTTATCAGCCTTAAGACGACGTTGCGTGCGAGCGTCAGTCGCTGACGCGGCGACGGGTGCGTCGGGACGCTCTCCACACCACGGTAGATGAGACTCTCGCCCTCGAAGACCGCGAGCCCCCCCGCATCCCGACGCGCGTTCGCCCCGCTACTCCTGGGCCGAGCTGATGCGCCGCGTGTTCGAGATCGACGTGCTCGAATGCCCGCGCTGCCAGGCGCGCATGCGCATCATCGCCCAGATCCATCCCCCTACGGCCACCCGGGCCATCCTCGAGTGCCTCGGCCTGCCCACCCGGGCGCCCCCCGTCGCCCCCGCGCGAATCGACGACTCACCCCGGATTCCCGGACTGGCTGTCTAGCTAGTCGGCACCCACGAGTCAGCCATCACGGCCGACACGCGAAAGGTGTGTCCCAGCAGACGGCCAGAGCTGCCAATGCCCAGTGCCAGAGCTGCCAATGCCCAGTTCCGCCTGCTCAAACCCTCAGGCGCGGATCCTCACCAACCCCCGACTCGTGCCCGGCCTTGACGCTGTATATTGACGATCGTTCGATTGACCCTTTGAATCTCTTATGCGCCGACCACGCCGGGGAGCGGCCGCGCCATCATATCGAGAAGCGATCGCACCGCGTCGAGCAGGACCACGCGGGACCGGCGAGTGACCTCCTTGAAGGCGCCGCCGAGGGCAGGCCGATTCGAATCTCGACCCGTATTTCGTAGCACTCCAGCACCGCTTCGATGACCGTCTCGTTCGGGACGGCCAACTAAGTGTTGCGGTTCGTACCCATACCAGTCCTACGAAGGGTAGTTTCGCTGACCCTCCCGCAACCCCCGTCGGTCCCGGTAAAATTCGAATACCCCCGAAACGAGATTTGCAGGTCCCCGGGAACGGTCAGCGTCGGCGGCTCCGAGCACCGAGCCAACCGCGGTGGTAGAAGAGCACCAGAATCGTTGTCACTACCGTCAGCATCGCGCCGAGCAGAATGAAGTACGCTGACGGATGTGCCAGCTCCGGCATGAACTCGAAGTTCATGCCGTAGATCCCGGCCATGAACGTGATCGGCACGAAGACGACCGTGACGATCGTCAGAGTTTGCATGATCTGATTCAGCCGATGCGCCGACAGCGACAAGTAGCCACTCATTAGGTCATCCGTGAGCTCGTAGTACAGGCGGGCCAGACTGAGATGACGATCGAGCTGCTCTTGTACGTCGGTCAGCTCATGATCGTAGCCCACGAGCTGCGCCGGCGTCTGTGCGCGGGCGCCGGAGAACACTTGCGCGTGATACTGGAGAATGCGAAGCATCTGTTTGAGGTCGCTCTTCTGACGCACCAGCTCGGCCAGCAGGTCGTCGCTCGGCCGTTCGAGCATCTCCGCCTCCATCTCCTCGAGCCGCGCCTCGACCGACAACAGTAGCGGCATGAAACGGTCTGCTACGGTGCGGCACAGCCGCAACGCCAAGGCCGCCGGCGCGGTGTCGGGCGGGATCTCCCCCGAAATCAGCTCGGCCCGAACGGTCTCCGTGCTGACCGAGTGCGCGGAGCTGCGCGTGACGAGAAACCGCTCACCCAGGAACAGCGACAATTGAATCGTGCCGAAATCCAGCGACGTCGATTTCGCATCGAGACCCTTGAGCAGGATGAACGTGTTGTCCCTGAAAGGCTCGATCTTCGGCGGGTGGCGTTTCCTCAGCGCGTCGGCGATGGCCAGTCTGTGAATTCCAAAGCGCCGAGACAGCAGTTCGGTTTCAGCCTCCTCAGACTCGTTCTCCACGACAACCCAGACCGTGCTCGACAGCGCGCGCTCCCACCGGTCGAGCAACTCGGCGCCGCCTTGACGAAGATCGCCGTCTGCGGGGTCGTACAACAACGTGCGGATCAACTTCCACCTCCTTCGACCGAAGATCTGTTTCCGACCGTGAAGCTGGAGCCAGCCGTCCGCGGGCGGACTACTCGCTCTTGATTTCGCAACGAGAGGAATTGGGTCATGTGGTCTCGTCGATGGGCCTGCGCTTCTCGACAAGTACACGCACGACACGCGTGGCTTCAGACTCCATCACTGTGACTTCGTAACCGCCCAGCTGGATCTTCTCGCCAACACGCGGGATGCGTGTCAACGCTGCGATCAGAAGACCTCCGACGCTGTCGGCCGAACTATCGCTCGGCAAGTCAACGTGGAATTTCTCCGAGAACTCCTCGATGGGACAAGTCGCATCGACCTCGAAACGGCCCTCGCCCTTCTTCACGATGAGCGGTGCCTCTGAGTCGAACTCATCCTCGATGGGCCCGACCATCTCCTCGAGCACGTTCTCGATCGTGATGATCCCTGAGGTGCTCCCGTATTCATCGACCAGGACGACCATGTGGTTCTTGGATCTCTGGAACTCTTTCAGCAAAGCGTCGAGATGGACAGTTTCTGGAAGAAAGAGCGGCTCCCGGGCGACTTGCACGAGAGAGGACAGCTCGTCCCCGCGAGATGTCGCGTTGAAAACGTCCTTGATATGAACGATGCCGATTACGTGATCCAGATCGCCCTCACACAATGGGAATCGCGTGTGTCCTGACTCCGACGCGATTCCCAGCTTCGTTTGCATCGAGTCGAGCCGGTTGAGGTACACGACCTGGTTCCGGCGCACCATGTGGCGTCGCGCGATTTTGTCCTCGAGATCGAGCACGTTCTCCAGCATTTGTCGTTCGCCCGCTCCGAGGTGACCCATGGCCGCCGATTGCGTGAGGATCACGCGCACCTCGTCTTCGGTGATCGCCTGGTCATGCTCCGATACGGACTTCAAGCCCACTGCTCTCAGCATGGCATTGCTCGTCACGTTGATCAGACCGATGAACGGTTTGAAGATCTTGTAGAACACGGCTAACGGGTAAGCGAT
>JAOTWK010000335.1 GCA_029862935.1 Gemmatimonadota bacterium
CACAGTAGTTGGGCGAAACCCAGCGTGCACGCTCCAAAGGCATCCTTTGCATGAGATGCTTGTCTCTTTTGCACCGGAGGTCGTTATGAGGCGCATAGCTCTCTTTCTTGCCCTGTTGAGCTTCACCCAAGGCGAATTGCTCTTTGCTCAAGAATGGTCGGATGAGGAACAGGGGGTCCTCGATAACCTTGCCGAATGCTGGGATATCTGGATGGAGGGGACAAAGACCGGGAGCCCTGAGCGCTGGATCTCGGAATGCAGCACACCGAAATCAACCTATTGGCCGTCAGCGAATGGAGCACCGCTGACCAACGAATTTACTCGTCGCACCTGGGGAGCCATCAGCGGACGGGACCTAGGCTGGGTCGATATTCGCCCGGTATCTCTCACCGTGGTCGACGACATTGCGGTGCTCCATTTCTATGGCTACTGGAGGGCGGCAACTGCTGACGGCGAGACGATAACGGAGGCGAAGCGGACGGAAGTATTCCGACGAATCAATGGCCGTTGGAAGCTCATTTCGGGGCACGGGACCCCTGTTACTCCGGCTGATGCCGAGCCGTACCGCTGAGGTGGGGGCTAGATGCTCTGAGGCACCTGCTTAGCACGTACTTACGAAGATCGGCGATCCGAGAGAAGGAGAAAGTGATGCAACCAAGAACATGGTTGATCCTAGCCCTTATGTGCTCAATGGCTTGCTCAGCCGCTCAGGAGGATTGCGCGGAGACATGAGGCCCTTGAACACAAACCCCCGGATCCTGCTAGTTGTGGCCGCGATGCTCGTAGTGCTGCGCCCTGGTGAGGCCCAAGATTGGGCGAGTTCCGGCTTCGCCGACGTCAACGGTGTGCGCCTGCACTACCGGATCGTGGGCGAAGGAGAGCCGATGCTCCTTGTCCATGGTTTCACCAATGTCGGCCAGGTGTGGAACCCGTTCCTCGACCCATTGGGCGACAACCGCTTGCTTATCATACCCGACCTCAGAGGACATGGGCTCTCAACGAACCCTGGGGGTGAGTTCACGCATCGCCTGGCCGCCCAGGATCTACTGGCACTTCTTGATGAGCTTGAGGTCCAAAGTGTCGTAGGGGTTGGCCACAGTAGCGGCGCGTTGGCCCTGCTGGAGCTTGCCCTGCTCGCCCCGGAGCGGCTCGAAGCGATGGTCCTAATCGACGGCGTGCATCGGTTCTCCGACGAGACCCGGGAGATCATGGCCGGCGTTGACGCAGACTCCATGCTCACGGCCCTTCCGAATCTCTTCGGAGCGATGATCGAGTGGCACGCGGGTGGCATGACTCAACTGAGAGAGCTTGCGGAGCAGGTTCGGACTTTCGGGGCGGACCCAACGGAGGGCGCTCACGCTCCAGCCGCGATTCGCGACATTGAGGTCCCGACACTCATTGTTCATGGCGACCGAGATGATCTCTATCCGGTCGCCATGGCGGTCGAACTCTACGAGCTGCTCCCCAACGCCGAGCTGTGGATCATGCCCGGTGTCGATCACGGCGCGTTCTTCGGTTACCAATTCGATCCGGAGGAAGAGCGGTGTACCGCCTGCGTGATCGCGGGGGCGCAGTTCCCGGCGGTGGTAAACGGGTTTCTTGAGCGTGTCCGGTAGCCCAGCTAACAAGCGATTGCTGCTAACGCGGCAGTCGATGATTGTCCATCGCTTCCCCAATAGAGGTATGCCGTCATGGCTCGTTCAATGATCTACCTCTCGCTGGTGGCCTTCTCTCTCTCGTCGCTAGCTGCGCTTCGGCCGTCTGCGGCGAATCCTGAATTAGTCGGATCGTGGCGACTCGTTGAGCGTGCAGTGGCGGACTCAGGAGGCACTTGGTCTCACTCACCAGCCGGCATCTTCATGTTCTCCACTCGGCACTACAGCCTCATGTACGTTACGAGCCCTGAGCCGCGCAGACCATTTCCTGGTGATTTCGCCGCGTGGTCTCCCGCTGAACACGAAGAGCTCGAAGCCTTCCGGATGCTCGTAGCGAACGCCGGCAGCTATGAATTGGCCGGGTCTAAGGTGCGTCTTCGCCCGCTGGTGGCAAAAGTACCGAATGTCATGGCCAGGGATGTCACGATTGAAATGGGTTTCCAGCTCGAGGACGACGAGCTCCACATGTCCTGGCAGCTAGGGGAGACCTCTGAGCAGCTCGTGCTTGAGCGCATGGACTAGCGATGGGGTACTACGATGTGTTCCAACTCAAGCACTCAACCTAACCACCTCGTGCAGTGACCGGGCCGCTTGCAGGTCTCAAGGAAGTCGTTGATTTAGGTAAGGCGGGCTACGATGGCCCGCCACTGACGCGGCATTCGTTAGGCGCACACGCGCCCTCTGAAGTACACTTTATCGTCGCTCATTGTGCATTTGGAGGCTGTCATGCGCTTCCCGTATCTGGGATTCACCCTCGTCATGGCCTGCCTGACCTGTGCGCGGGCCGGCACGCCGGCACCAAGCAACCTGCCTGCAACCACTGCCGAAGCAGTGGCGTGCGTAATCCAACTGGCAGAAGTGGCCGGTTACCGGACCACCGACGAGCGCTACTCCTCGGGTCAGCCAACGGTCGTCGCGTGGAAGCGTAGCCCGGATGGCGAGCACGGATTCCGTGTGTTCGTTGGCAGGAGCGAATTCTACTTCTCGTCGGTTCCGGCGGGGACGGCACTCAATCTTACCGACCATGTTACGGCGGAGCGAATCAAACGCGCCTGCGCGTCGGAAACGCGCGACTCAGCTTGAGCTGGTAGCGCAGACCACGATCATTGCCATTGTCCATCCGGGTTTGGCGCGTGGTGCCTACCATGCGTTAGGAGCTGACAAGCACAGGCGTTTCAAGGGAAGGGGTTAATGTGGAGCGTAGGCATGGGCATCGTTACGAGCAAGTAGCGACTCGCCTGGTGGGCGGGTTGCTTGCAGCTCAAACGCAGGTCCGTTAGGCGTCGCCTGACGGCTACAACTATCCCCTTACTGGAGCCGCACGATGAGACCTCGCATTGCAGTCAGCCTATTTGCCGTGGCTGGTCTACTCGCGTCCATGTCAACGGCCGCGACCGCTCAGACCTGGTCACCGGAGCAGCTCGGTGTGTGGGGAGTCATTGAAGCCCAGTGGCAAGCGGCTGCGGCAGAAGATGGTACATGGCCAGACCGCTTTCTCCACGACCAGTTTCGGGGCTGGGCCAATGAGTTTCCGGCCCCCCGCGACAAGTCTTCGACGGAGAGGTGGATGCGCTATAGCGTGGAGAATTCGACGACGCTGATGCACGAGCTCTTCCCGCTCAATATCATCGTACAGGGAAACATAGCCGTTGCGCACTACCTTTACGCGATAGCCACAGAAAACCGGAAGGGGGAACGCCGGACTACGCATGGCCGTTTCACCGACATCCTAGTTCGCGACGGTGACCGCTGGCGCTTTATTGCGTGGCATGGAGGCGACGATCCGGGCGGCGAGGACTGAACCGACCTGTGCCAATCTAGGAGCGTTGCCTAACAAGCCGATGCACCAGGCGGCGTGCGGCACGCTCTCGCCCAGCATAAAGCGCCGGTATCGCACGCCGTAGGTGACGCGTGGCGTTAGGTTGCCGAAATCACAAGGTTGAACCGAAGCGAGCTAACCATGTTGGGGAGTGCTGACTGAGGGCAGCATCAAGCCCCGAGCGCCTGAGCGGCGCTCGGGGCTTCTCTTTTCATCGACCGACCTGAAGCCAAGGTCCATGCCCACAAGTCTACTCCGCGGGGTATCGGCAACACATGGACGGGTCATTGCTTCTCCGCGTCCAAGACCGTATTTCAGGGGAGAGCGTGGCCGGCAGTAGCGGTTTCTCGACCGAAACCAGGAGAGAACATGTTAAGGCAAACAGGCAAATCGATAGCGGTGTTGCTACTCATCCTCGTTTCCTTGTCCTGCGCCAGACTCCCCGAGACGGGGCCCATAGAGAGCGACGAGGTGGTTGTGGTTCCCAGCGTCAAGCCCGTGCCTGCCGCATGGGGGAACCTGATTTCGGTGACCGACAAGAGCACATTTCAGTTTCAACTGTGGTTCCAAGACGACCAAGGCACCGTCCGCATGGTGCGGTACGATATTCGGAACCGGAGTTTGCTGCCTGAGGTCGATCTGATTCCCCGGCAGTCAGGAGGTGGATGATGAACCAGCTAACAAGCGTTGTCGGCCGCATCCTCTTCGCAGGTGCGTTCCTGCTTGGGGGGCTGGCGGTCTGGGAGAAGCTGGCCAATCTGATGGGTCTGACACTGGTGCGGATCTATACTCCAGCCCGTCTGCTGGAACTCGCGGTCATCGCCTTGCTCTTCGTGATCGCGCTCGAATTGAGAGACATAAGAGAGCAGACCAAGGGCTCCGCGAGCTCCTGACGGTTGCCGTGTAGGCCAAGCCCCGAGCGTCACGCGGCGTTCGGGGCTCTTCCTTTGTCCCGATACCCGGACTCGAGGTGTGCCACTTTCT
>JAOTWK010000336.1 GCA_029862935.1 Gemmatimonadota bacterium
TGGCAGATAGAGGATCACGTTCACCAGGGCGTCCGCGAGCGCGCGGTTGCCGCAAAACACGCACTCGAATGCACTGCTCGTGTGTTCAGCCGACGAAGGCGCGAGCGTGAGCAGCCCAATGGCGATGACTGCCCCGATCAGGACTGACCAGGCACCCCCCTCGGCGGGGCGCTCACCCAGTAGACCCCTGCTGTTGCGTGTTCGCAACATCCCGCTACCCTGCCTCATCGCATGGCATTGGCATTCCTCCACATTGGACCACTAACTCGTTTACGGTAAGGCAGTTAGATCTGTCGTCCGCCTGTTGCGGCCCGGATCGGCAGAAGGCGCTAACATTGCATCTGGCAGAGCGCTGGCTTGGCCCCTCGCCCGAGCGGTCCAAGGCCCACAATACTACGTGATTCTGCGGTCCGGAGGGTGAGTCTGAAACGAACAACCGTTGTGCTGTCATTCCTCGTCTGCGTTGCGACGGGTGCACAGGCACAGAGTGTTTCGGCCGGGGAGGTCTCGGGGGTTGTGCAGGACGCCCAGGGCCACGGGGTTGCTGACGCACTCGTGACGCTCTCGAACCAGCTCACGGGTGACGTACGCTACACGGAAACATTGAGTGATGGGGCCTTTGTGTTCTCCCTTGTCCCCGCCGGCATCTACGATCTCGTTGCCGAGCAGTTGGGCTTCCGCCCTGTGCGGATGGTAGCCGTTGCCGTGCAGCCTGGTGCCTCAGCTGCGGTCTCCGTTGCGCTCGTTGGAGTAGACCCACCTGTGACGACGATCGACACCGTGGGATCCGCGGGGATGCCGCCAGGCGCTGTGCCAGGAGTCGGCACTGCATGGGGACGATTCGCCATTGCGCGCCTACCGTGGGAAGGGCAGGAGCTTCCCGAAATGGCTTCGCTCTCGTCGCACTCGCTCGACGGATTTCGCGTTGAGGGACTGGACGAGCGCCAGAGCTGGTATGCGGTTGAGGGCATCCCGTTCGTGCCGGTGCGTCATGCAGTCTTACCATCGGTGGCCCGCGATGGGGCCGCGTTTCCGCTCATGGCGTTCGACCTCGTTGCGCTTGTTGCATCTCCAGTCGATGTCGAATGGTCGGGACTTGCGGGCACCACGTTCCACAGCATGCCCCGGCGCGGCTCGCGCTCTTTCGCAGGACGGCTGTACGCTGACTGGACGGGGAGTGTGGGTGCCGGCTCAGATCAGTTTGCGCCCAACGATGTGAGCCATTCATCGTTCCGAGGTGGGGCACTGGTGAGCGGGCCGATCATTCCAGATACGGCGCATTTTGTGGTGGGTGCCGAGGCGCATCGGCTGCAAGTGCCGATGGCACCGGCGTGGATTGCCACTGCCGACGATGCATCCTTGACTGCAGTGGCGGCGAACTCCTACGGCGTCGACGTTCAGCCGTACTTGCAGACCCGAGTTGCCGAGCGCCAGTGGATATCGGCGTTTGGGCACTTCGATTGGCGGTTCTCACGCAACCAGCGCGCCGCAGTATGGTCAAGCTTTGCCTCGTTCAAAGATGAGGAGCCTGCTGTGGGAGCAGCAGGGATTGTCGGTGTTGGTACGCAAGCGGAGGGGACGGACGTCACGGCTGGGGCGACCGTAACCTCGGAAATCGGTCTGGCAGTTGCGAACGAGTTGCGCTTTGGTTTCATGCTGAGCAATAAGGAGTCTGGCAGGGGTGCGTTGCCGGCGACGCGTATTGGCGGCAGGGCCGTGGCATTCGGTGTCGATCCGGCACAGGAGGGTCTCTTCGAGCGATCGCAGTTCACGCTCACCGATGCCCTGCAGCTGCGATTGGGCACAGTGAAGGTAAAGCTGGGTGGGGCTGGATCTTTTACGTCGTACGAACAGACGTTCACGTTTGCGCCGCAAGGCATGTTCTGGTTCTCGGATGTCTCCAACTTCGAACAAGGACGTGGGCTATACGTCGGGCCGGGTGCAGCTACAGCTGGGGCTACCGCCCGGTTCTCGGTACTGCAAGTCAGTGGCTTTCTCCAGAACACATGGACAGTCATCCCGGGTCTTGATGTCCGCTTCGGGCTCAGGTACGATGGCGAATGGTCGCCGGTCGCCGAGCTTGCTCGGAACGCCGACTGGTTCGCGCTCACCGGCATTGCAAGCGACACACTGGACGGGAGTCGTCGGAGGTTCGAGAACAAGCTCAGCCCGCGCTTCGGGTTTCGCTGGGCGTTGGGAGCGTCCTCAGGATGGATCGTTCAAGGCTCGGCCGGCGTGTATCAGTCGTCAGTCGATCCCGTGGCGTGGGGCGAGGCGATTCGCGAAAGCGGAGGCTTCTCGATATACCGCGGTGTGGGTCCGCTGGGGGGATGGCCAAACGCGCCAGATCCATCGGTGGCGCCTCAGGTGGGACGGCGACTCACCATACTTGGCTCAGACCTCGATGCTCCCCGCTCCTCCAAGCTGAGTTTTGGCCTCTCGCGTCGCATTGGGCGTTCCGGCATGCTCGAGGTATCGGGTCATTACCGTCACACAGATTTCCTCACGCGCAGACATGATCTGAACCTGTCGCTGAGCCCTTCGGGCGAGGACCAATACGGACGATCGATCTACGGAAGCTTGTTGCAGGAAGGAAATCTCCTCGCACCCGACCCGGGCTCGAACCGCCGCTTCGACGGCTTCGAACTGGTGTCGGCCCTCGATCCCGACGGGTATTCAGACTACTGGGGGATCACCGGACGGCTGCATCAGCCGCTTGGACGTTTTCTGCGTCTCGACGTGAGCTACACCTACTCGCAGACCACTGACAACATTTTGTGGGGCGGATATGGAGGACCGTACGCCGAACTCACGCCGTTCCCCGATAGCCTCAATGGCGTGGACTGGGCCGACGGGCGCTCGGATTTCGACGTACCCCACCGAGTGAGCGTTGGTGCTGAGCTCAGACCGTTGGGGCGGGACATCCTGTCGGTGGCCGTGCTGTATCGCTACCGGTCGGGGCTTCCGTTTACACCGGGGTTCCAGAACGGCGTTGATGCAAACGGCGATGGATCATGGAGCAATGACCCCGCCTATGTCGATGCGACGCTGCCCGGAACAGCCGAAGTCGTGGCCCAGTGGGATTGCCTGCGCCCATTTCAGAGCCGGATTGCCGGGAAGAACGCCTGCCGAGATCCGTCTCGCTCCACCCTTGATCTGCGTGTGGGGTTAGGTCCGGTGCGGCTCGGCGGCGCTCCAATCGAGTTGTATCTGGATCTCCTGAACGTTACCGACGCAGATGGGGCCGTGCGCGATCATGCACTGTTGCTCGTCGATCCTTCTGGAACCGTCGTGCGGAATCCTACGACGGGGGACGTAACCATACCCTTCTTGGTGAACAACAACTTCGGGGAACCGATGGCGTACCGGGCAGCCGGTCGAAGGGCGCGAATCGGACTCAAGGTGAATTACTGATGCTGCGGGCAGTCCGGAAGCTGAGTTGGGTGGTGGTCGCCGCACTCGCCATAGGTGCGTGCGGGATCGCCGGGGCGGACCGCGTGCTGTCCATTGACGCCGTGGGGGCGGTAGCGGGCGTGGTATTTCTGGACTTCGACAGGTCCCGCGATCTGAACGCGCCAGACAGGCCAATGGCTGGTGTGCGTGTCGGTCTCTTGCTCGAGGGCTCGGTCGACACTGCGTTCACAGCTGTGTCGAATGCGCAGGGCGAGTTCGCACTCAATGCGATCCCCGTCGGTAGCTACGTATTTGTGGTTGACCGCATCACGGTTGGGGACACCGTGGACGTGGTCCGAATCGACACATCGCAGGTGACACTGGGTCCAGATGCGCTCGCGTCCGTGACGGTTGCGGTGAGCTTTCCGATTGTCAGTGTCGCCTCGGCTCGAGCCGAGACCGTAGGCAAAAGGCTCTTCGTCGAGGGCATCGCCACAACCGACCTCGGCATCTTCGGTGATAGCACGCTACACCTGGCCGACGGGACGTCGGCGATCCGCGCGCTGCGCGTCCAACCCGCGAGCGTTGTTGCCGGGGACAGCGTGAGGTTGTTGGGGAGCGTGGGTAGCCGGAATGGCCAGCCGGTTCTGGAGGCCGTGACGGTTACGTTGCTCAGCAGCACCACGACCTTGCCGCCACCGGGGGGTGTGAGCACGGCAACGGCTGCAACGGCTGACGGGGCGCGGTTAGACGCGGCGTTGGTCCGCGTGCAGGCCGCCACGATCACGGACACGGCCACGGTCGGCACCAATTTCGTGCTGACGGTGGATGACGGGAGCGGGGTGCTGCAAGTCGTGCTAGACGGCAATCTAGGGCTCGATACGACCCCCTTTGAGCCGACCGTGGTGATCGACGCCGTTGGAGTTCTGGTGCCAACCGGGACAGGCGTCTGGCAGCTCAATCCACGTAGTGTGCAGGATCTGATCGTTAGATAGCGGCCGTGCCTCGGATTTGACTGATCGCCGCCACGGAGTGCCTGACAGCGTGTGCCGCATGACCGA
>JAOTWK010000337.1 GCA_029862935.1 Gemmatimonadota bacterium
CGTGGTCATCCCAACCGCCGGTGACCGAGACGCGTACGACTCGGCGTACGGCGGCCTCGACGTGTTCCGCGCCGCCGGAGCGAATCATGTCACGGTGCTCCATACCCGCAACCGCGGCGTCGCCGACAGCGAGAGCTTCGCCCGTGTGCTGCGGGACGCCGACGCCGTCTGGTTCTCCGGTGGGCGGCAGTGGCGCCTGGTCGACGCATACGCCGACACGAAGACCGAGAGCGCGCTCCGGGACCTCTTGGAACGCGGTGGTGTGATCGGCGGATCTTCGGCTGGTGCCACGATCCAGGGCTCCTACCTGGTTTGCGGGGACTCCCGCACCAACACGATCATGATGGGCGATCATGCGGTAGGGTTTGGCTACCTCCGCAACGTGGCCGTCGACCAGCATGTCTTGCGGCGACACCGGCACTTCGACCTGATCGAGGTGATCCGAGCGCACCCCGAGGTCCTCGGGATCGGAATCGACGAGAACACCGCCATTGTCGTCACGGGCGATACGTTCGAGGTCATCGGAAACGGATACGTGGTGATCTACGACGTGCACCGAACGATCGACGGGAGCGGGCGTTTCTACTTCCTCTCCCCTGGCGATCGATTCGATCTCGGAACACGGGAGGCCCGCCGCGGGGATGGCGAGGGTGAGCCACTCGAGCGAATAATGGCCGTTCCCTGGTCGGCGCGCTGATCGCACAACCATGAAGCGTCCCGCGACTGCCCTGCTGCTGCTGGCCCTTGCCGAACTCTTGGGCATGAGCCTGTGGTTCTCGGCGAGCGCCGTGTCGGACGAATTCCGAGCCATGTGGTCGCTCAGTCAGTCGCAGGCCGGGTGGCTCACGACCGTCGTGCAGCTCGGGTTCGTTGTCGGCACGGCGACGGCCGCCGTGCTCAACCTGGCCGACCTGGTGCCCGCCCGCACGTACTTCGCGACCGCGGCCGCGCTCGGCGCGTTGGCCAACGCCGCGCTGGTCATCACGCCCGACTACGGCCTGGCCCTCGGACTGCGCTTTGCCACCGGATTCTTCCTGGCCGGCGTGTACCCGCCAGGAATGAAAATGGCCGCAACGTGGTTCCGACGCGGACGTGGCCTGGCAATCGGTGCCGTGGTCGGCGCCTTGACAATAGGCAAGGCGGCGCCGTATCTGATGCGCGCGTGGATGCCGGGAGGCATTGTCCCCGTGGTGCTGTCGGTCTCCGCAGGAGCCCTCGTTGCGTCGGTGCTCGTCATCACCACCTATCGTGATGGACCGTACGCCTTCAGTCGCAGGCCGTTCTCGTGGGATCTGGTGGGAAGCGTGCTGCGGCAACGCGAAATGCGGCTGGCCACCGGTGGTTACCTCGGTCACATGTGGGAGCTGTACGCGTTCTGGACTTGGATCCCGGCGTTCCTCGCAGCGAGTGTCGCAGTTGGCGGGCAGGCGATCTCCGAAACGGTCGTGAGCCTCATTGCCTTCCTCGCCATTGCCGTGGGAGGTATCGGCTGTCTTTGGGGTGGATGGGTGGCCGACCGTATCGGGTACGATCGCCTAGTAATCCGCGCCATGGCCGTGAGCGGGATCTGTGCGTTGCTCACCGGGGTCGTCTTCGGATCGACGCTGTGGCTCGTCATACCGTTGACGCTGATCTGGGGATTCTTCGTCATCGCCGATTCTGCCCAGTTCAGTGCCCTGATCACGGAGGTCGTGCCAACGCACGCCGTGGGGACCGCCCTCACGATCCAGACGTCGCTCGGATTTCTGCTCACGATGCTCACTATCCAACTCGTGCCCACCCTGGCAGAAGTCGGCAGCTGGCGTTGGGCGTTTGCCATCCTCACGTTCGGACCAATGGTGGGTATCTGGTCCATCGCCCGACTCACACCCGCGCTGCAACGGGGAACCGTCAATTCGGATCAGGCCATCAAGACAGCCACGCCAGCGCGGGGTGACCGAGCGTGAACGCAACAGATATCGGCTGCGGTAGATGAACCCCAGACTTCGGTCCCATGTGGCGGTATTCGAACTGAATACCAGTCTCATGCTCGCTGTCCTCGACGATCTCGGCACCGACCGGGGATGGGTGCAGCCTTCCGATGGCGGCGCGGGAATGCCCGGCATCGCCATGCACGTTCTCGATGCGCGGAACTTCCTTGCCCAAGCGCTCTCGGTCCTCGTCGCAGACCCGCTGCTCCAGGCCATCCGCGACGCGAAGCACGTACAGGACCTCCAGACTCTGCCGTCTCCGACCACGGCATCGGCGGTGTGGCTCACCCTTTCGCGGCGGATTCGACCCACGCTGCGTGACCTCTCCGACGAAGCTCTCGATGCACCGCCGCCGCACCAGTTCCCGGTGAACGATCCGACCACGCTCGGCGCCATTGCCTTTCTGCTGCAACACGAGGCGTACCACATCGGCCAACTCGCGATCCTCCGCAAGGTTGCCGGACTGCCCGCCATCGCCTATGTCACGCGCCCCGACCTCTGGTAAACCTGGACGGATTGCGGGGCTTCCGGACCACTGGGTACCCTTCCTCCAACTTCCAGCGGGCAGCCCGACTGTCGAGGATTCGGTCTCACCCGCATTGTCCAATTGAAGGATCTACACATGCGTGCTCTGACGTTCCCAAGTCGTGCCGGCGTCGCGCTCACGGCCGTAGCGCTTCTTGCCGTGGCATGCATCGGCACCTCCAGCAGTCACCAGCCGATCGCTCAGCAAGAACTGGCCTCGCGCCTCGGTCGCGCTGACGCACCACTCGTTCTCGACGTGCGGAGCGTGGAGGAGTACCGCTTGGGACACGTCTCGAGCGCGATCAACATCCCGTACCAGCAGATCGGTGCGCGCCTGAACGAGCTGACCACGTCCAGGGACCGTGACATCGTCGTCTACTGCGAAAGCGGCCCCCGGGCCGAGGCGGCCGAGGCCCGGCTCAGGCAGGCGGGGTTCGAGCGGGTCTATCACCTCGACGGCGACATGGCAGGCTGGCGTCGCAGCCGCCTACCGACGGAAGCACCATAGGCAACACGCGCTATGCCCGGATCTACCGGGTCGTCCGCCGCATACCGCGGGGCAGAGTGGCCACCTACGGCCAGGTGGCCCGTCTCGCCGGCATCGCCGGTCACGCCCGGCAGGTCGGGTACGCACTCCACGCGCTCCCTGACGACGGCGACGTTCCCTGGCATCGGGTGGTCAATGCCCGCGGCCATATCAGTCCCCGTTCGCAGCCGGGAGACGACCGGCTTCAACGACATCTGCTCGAAGCCGAAGGCATTGCGTTCGACACCTCGGGCAAGTTGTCGCTGGATCGTTTCGGGTGGCAGCCACCTGAGCCTGAGCTGGCTGTGGGCAGGTAGGTATCTTCAGTCGAAGTGCTGGATCATGGAAGCAGCGCAGACGTTCCTGTCGAGAGAACCCGTTGACCTGTTGACGCTCGAATAGTCCTCGCGGATGATGCCTCACGACCACGACACGACACCGCCGGCTGCGCCGCGGATCATCTTCGAGCCGCTGCATGCGGGCGTGTCCGTCCCGACACGACAAACGGACGGAGCGGCCGGATACGATGTGCGCGCCGACCTCGCCGGACGGATGGTGACGGTCGTGACCGGCTCGTCCGGGGCACGGCGGGAAACCGCCATCGCCAATGGACGCCTCGTCCTGGAACCCGGCGATGTCGCCCTCGTGCCAACCGGGTTCAAGGCGCGTGTGCCGACGGGATTCGAGGCGCAGATCCGGATCCGGTCGTCCGTCGCCTTTGGTCGAGGGCTCATCTTGCCCAACGCTCCGGGGACAATCGACTCCGACTACCCTGACGAGTGGCTGGTCATGGTGAAGAACGATTCGCCGCGCCCGAGCGAGATCGGTCACGGCGAACGGATTGCGCAGGTGATCCTCACGCAGTTCGCCGTGCTGCCCTGGGAGAGGGGGTCGGTTGGGCAGTCGACCGATCGCAACGGGGGATTGGGCAGCACGGGCATTCACTAGACAGCATCCCATGAGCGGAGGAGCCGAGATGGCAGGGAAGGTCCGATACTACGAGAGCACCTCCCTCCGGATCTCGTACGACGTCAGGCGATGCATCCACGCAGCCGAGTGCGTGCGCCGCCTGCCGGACGTGTTCAACCCGGACCGCCGTCCGTGGGTCGATCCGGATCGAGCCACTGCGGACGCCATCGAAGAGACGATCGTTCACTGTCCCACGGGAGCACTCCACTACGAGCGGTTGACCGGCGGCAGCGAGGAGCGACCCGATCCGGACAACACGGTGACAGTCTCGCCGGATGGCCCGCTCTACATTCGCGGGCGAGTCCGGGTGAGCGCCTCGGATGGAACCTCGTTGCTGGACGATTCCCGGGTGGCGCTCTGTCGCTGCGGTGCATCCGCGATCAAGCCGCTGTGTGACGGGAAGCATAAGGCGATCGGGTTCCAGGATACCGGCACTGTTCGGGAGGCGACGGG
>JAOTWK010000338.1 GCA_029862935.1 Gemmatimonadota bacterium
CTCCTGGCGTCCGGACATCTGCAGAGAACCTGACGCGCCGCGCAGCAAAACTCCCGGCGACTGAGCTCGTCGTGCCCGAACGAGTCATCGGTCGTCGCACTGAGGAGTGCATCCGGGCGGGCGTCTTCTTTGGAACAGTGGACAGCGTGGACGGGATGGTGCGGCGGATCAAGGCGGAGTGGCCACGGGACGACCAGCCACTCGTGGTGGCCACAGGCGGCTTGGCCGCATCCGTTGCGCAGCATTGCCGCGAGATCGAGATCGTGGAGCCACATCTCACGCTGGTAGGACTCAGGATTGCGGCGCGACATCTCGGTTTGAAGTGGTGATGGCGCGGTATGGTGGGAGGTGTGACTGGTAGTCTGACCCCGACGGATGCACTACCTTCAACGGGCATTTCAATGCGGGATTGTGGAGGCTGGGTATGACCTCGGTTGTCGAATCGACACACGCTCGGGCTGACGTGCGCACGATTGTGGGGGGCGGGGTGAAGCTGGGCGCCCTCACCGCGATAGGGGTCGTGGTGTTCGCTTTGGCGTCTCGGCCGCTCACAGGGTCCGCAGAGCTCGTCGTGCAGTCGGCGCTCGTGTTGGTCGGGGGAGCGTTGTTCGCCTATTTGCCAGCGGCCTGGGTCCGCCCCAACGACGTGGACAGCATTGGATGGGCGGCATTGCTGGGCTTGCTTGGCGCTCTCGTGTTCACCGTGATCGACACGGTCGCGCTGCGACCGCTCGGCATCTATCACTGGACATGGGACGCGATCGGCGGAGGTAGCGGGT
The DNA here is from genome assembly GCA_029862935.1 of Gemmatimonadota bacterium. Next base: position 780 of record JAOTWK010000338.1, read on the forward strand.
TTTGGTACGTCCCGGTGTGGTGGATGGCGGCGACGGTACTTGCCTGGCTGGGGTCGTGGATCGCCGCGATTGCCATTGGGACGCGTGGAACATTCAATATCGTGGTGACCGCGGGGCCGACCATCGCACTCGGACTCATCGTGTTTGCCGTGCTCGTGTTCACCAACGTCGCGCCTTTGCACACGGCAACCATGGCCTTGGCGTTCGTCTCGGGCCTCGTGTTGCACGTGGCGCTCGCGGCGGCGCTCCGCCGCCGGTGATTGCCCAGTCGAACAGTCGGCGGCGATGGCGCATCGTCGTCTGGCTGCTCACGCCGCTCGTGGCGTGGGCAGCTTCATTTTTTGGTGGATGGATTGGTGCGATGATGGCGCGTGACGCCGGTCAGGGGGCGTCCGGACTGTTCCGACTGGGACAGGGCGCCATCGTCGGAGGCGGAATCGGTCTCGCGTTGTGCCTGATCGTGCTGCGTGGCCTCCGTGACCGCGACGGCCCACCCGCGGACGGCAGTTAACGACCCGAAGCCTTGCGAGCAGTGGACAGTTCAAGGCCGGCTAACATGGCGGCCTCAGCGAAGAATCGGGCACCCATGGCGAGTACGAGTTCGTCGGCGTCGAACCGGCTCGAGTGGGCCGGGCCGACATCACGATCGGCCGGTCGGGCACCAAACCGCACAAACGCCCCCGGTACCCGTTCCAAGTAGTACCCGAAGTCCTCTCCCCCCATGTTCGGTACGTCCAGCACCCGAATGCCATCTGGTCCCACGGTTCGCCGGGCCGCCTCTCTGCATACGGTGATTCCTTGGCCTCCGTTCACGACGGGCGGCGTCCCCCCCTGAATGGTGGTCTCGACCGCGACGCCGTGGGCTGAACCCACCGCCGCGGCGGTGTCCTGCACGTCGTGGATGAGGCGTTGTCGCGTTTCTTGGGTGTGCGCGCGGAGCGTGCCGTCTAGACGCAGCCGCGAGGCCAGGATGTTGGGCGCCGTGCCGCCTTCGATTCGTCCGACCGTGACGACGGCAGGCTCGCTTGGGGGGAGGCGACGGGACACGAGGGACTGGAGTTCGGTGAGCAAGAACCCCGCGGCCACGATGGGGTCAACGCTCTCGTGAGGCCGCGCCGCGTGCCCGCCGGGTCCGGAGAGCGTTATGGTGAACTCATCCGTCGATGCGTTGACAGTCCCTTCGTGGACCACGATCTGCCCCGGATCGTGTCGAAGGTCCACGTGTGCACCGAAGATCATCCCAACGTGTTCGAGTGCACCGTGCTCGATGAGTTCCCGAGCGCCGGCACCCGTCTCCTCAGCCGGTTGAAAGATGAATCGCACCGGTGTCGGCAGCGCCTTCTCCCTGGTCAGCAGCATGGCTGCGCCGAGCAGGGTGGCCATGTGGAGATCATGCCCGCAGGCATGCATGACGCCTGCGTGCTCCGATTGAAATGGCAGACCCGTGGCTTCCTGGATCGGAAGGGCATCCATGTCGGCTCGCAACGCGACGAGTGGTCCTTTGGAGATCCCAGGGAGGTCTGCGAGCACGCCGGTCCCTGCGATGCCTGTGCGAGGTGACAGCCCGAGTGAAGAAAGCGTCGTCACCACGAGGTCGGAGGTCGCCTGTTCCTGCCAGCTGAGCTCCGGGTGCCTGTGCAGTGCGCGCCGGAGTTCGACCACGCGGTGGTACACGTCCTTCGGGACCCAACTCGTTGGAGAGGCGGGGCCCGTCACCTACGTCTCCATGGCCACATGACGGCTGGTGATTTCTTCGACGAACGCGACATCGACATCGACACCGATGCCTGGCCGATGAAATGGCACACGGACCCGCCCATCGGTCATCGTCCATTCCGGTGTCACGATGTCACGGACCCAGTAGCGCGCACTGGGACTCAGGTCCCCTGGGTGGGTGAAATACGGAAGCGAAGCGAGCGCGACATTGTGCGCGCGCCCAATGCCTGTTTCTAACATACCACCGCACCAAACACCGATCCGGTGGTCAGCCGCAAAATCGTGGATGGCCCGCGCGGCTGTATGCCCCCCGACCCGGCCCGGTTTGATGTTGATGAACTGCGCACTGCCAAGACGCACCGCGTCTGCGGCACGAGCGACGCTCGTGATGGACTCATCCAAACAGATGGGCGTGACGAGACGCCGCTGCAGGTCGGCGTGTCCCAACAGGTCCTCGCCGTCAAACGGCTGCTCGACCATCGCCAGGCTGAATGCGTCGAGCCGTTCGAGCTCTTTGGCGTCATCGGGCTGGTAGGCCGCGTTCGCATCGACGGACAACACGGTGTCCGGACCCACGGCGGCCCGCACTTCAGCCACGAAATCGTGGTCTCTGTGCGGCTCGATCTTGAGTTTGATGCGTCTGTACCCTGCTGCGACAGCGGCCGCAGCGCGGTGGGCAAGGTCTGTCGGCCTCTCCTGAAGGCCGAGCGAAATGCCCGTGGGGACTTCGGACTGCACCCCACCGACGAGGCGGGCGAGTGGAACATCTCCAAGCCGCGCGTACAGGTCCCACGCGGCCATCTCCAGCGCAGCCCGAGCCATCGGGTGGCCGCGAATTGCGGAGGCGAGGTGGTAGAACAGGTCGGCGGGCTCCGGAAACGTACGGCCGCGAATTGACGGAATGATCCAGCGCGTCAGCGCGAGCCATGCGGTGTCGACCGTCTCGGGCGAGTAGTGAGGAGTCTCCCCCGCGACGCACTCTCCCCAGCCAGAGTGTCCCCCGCGGTCGGTGACCTCGACGAGCAGTATTCGTCGTTCGTGCGTTGTGCCTGAGGAGATACGGAACGGTTCCGTGAGCCGTATCCGAATCTCGCGCAGCGTAACGCGTTCGATGTCAATCACGGCCACGTGGTCGATGCTCCAGTCGATACCAGCCGCCACCGTCGCTGTCACGACCGAACCCATGGATCTCGTGGCCCGCGCCGAGGTAGTGCGCGAAGGCCGCGCGAGTGAGGGTCCGCCACCGTCGCGCGAGATCGGGGTCGGTGGCCTTGATGGCTTGAATGTCCGTGGGAACGCCAATGCGAACAACGGGTTCATTTGGCCAAGGTGTCTCTCGGTCGAACGACACGGTGATGAGCGGCCCCTCAGCTGCGGGGCCGGTCGCCCGGGTCGTGGCGGGAAGATCGTGACCGAGATCCCACTCGACCAAGAACCGGTCGCTACCGATCACACTGTCCGTCTTGCTCATCGGATTCTCGCCGTACATGTCCGGCACGTACGCCAGCACTCGAATGCCCAGACACTCGAGGTTGAAGAACGCATTGCGGGAGACCAGCGGATCGAACGTCCACTGTGCTCTGTCTACTCCGGCGTCAAGGAGGCGACGGCGTTGTTCGGTCTTGAGCCGTCGGCCGATACCGCGATCGCGCTGGTCTTGCCGCACGGCCATCATGTGTGACCAATGCAAAGGTCGTTGATCGAGCCACCCCGTGATCCCGAAGACGAAGCCAACGAGTTGACCATCCGCCGCGAACGCCCCCACTGAGATCCCTCCCACCTTCTGAGCGACGAGCAGCACGGCCGGGGGCACGAGCTCTCGGAAGTCGTCACCCCATGTTGCGCGCTGGAGGGAGACACAGCGATCCAGATCGTCATGCGTCTCCAGCGGTCGCAGGAGAGGCGGGGAAGACCCCTCGCGAGGGGGATAAGGAGCGGCCGACAG
>JAOTWK010000339.1 GCA_029862935.1 Gemmatimonadota bacterium
GCGACCGGCGCGCTCCAGCCATTGCGCCATTGGGGCGGCACATCGCTCCGTCCGAAGGAAGACCTCCCATGCGGCGGGCGATGCGCCAACCGCTCGGGGCCACATATCGTCCACGGCCTCCGTCACCGGTCCCACGAGCGCGAAGCCAAGCCTCCGGACGTCCGCGGCCTGCGCCGCGAGCCGCGTCGGCCTCAGGCGGTCCACTGGACCGGTTTCACTCTGCCGCGCAGCGACAGCCGGACGAGTGCTGTTGCCAGCGTGGGATGAACCGCGAGTGCGCACCGTACGACCGCGCGCCAGAGGGTCGCCCGAGCACTGGTCGCGCGGGCAGAGCTCGACCGCCGAGGCACCGTATGCCATTCGTCGTCACGCCCTACTGTCACCGATCCGAGAATGAGATCCACCCGCACCGGTGGATCACACAACGTCGATCCGTCGCCCTGGGTGAGCACAAAGTGGCGGTTCCAGGGGAAGCGTCCTCGTCCCACGATCCGGTGCGCGACGAGACCGCCCGGGGTCACAATCGCCACCGTCGAGTCGACGGCAGGCACCTCCTGTCGCGGCTCGATGCGAATTGGGGCGCCGCTGGGGATGGCCGGCTCCATGCTGCCTCCGTCGACAACCGATTCCACCTGACCGCCCGCGCGGCGTAGCAGGTCGATGCGCGCCCGGAGCTGCGCTGGCACGAGGCTTTCTTTGCGATCCAAGGGCGTAGGTCAGACGACGCGGATGTGCGAGGCGGGCATGAGGTACGGACCCACGGACTGCCGCACGAACGGGTTTCGGAAGGCCCACACCAGCCCATCGATGTAGAAGTGAATGAGCGACAGCGCGTTCCATGCGACGACGTACACCATGGGCGCCCCCAGCCACACAGTCGCTCGCTCTCCGAGGAGGACGATCGCCCCAACACCCACGATGGTGGCGACCACCGAAAGCGGATTCGCGCTCATGCGGGCAAGCGCGCGTTGACCGATGGATCCTCCGGTGGGAACGTACTTGCGGTGATTGAGCAACCACACGATTGCCAGGTATTGGATGAAGTGACCGATCAGCATGCCAAGCGTGGCCAGTCCAGCATCCTCGACCCACAGGTACGGATGGAACAGGAGTAGACTCGTGGCCAGGAACGCCCCTTCGGGTAGGCTGATGCCGCTCGAGCGACGCAGCAGCCGATACGCCAGGACCCCGAGCGATGCGGCGGCGATGGGCAGCGCGATGGCCGGCAGCGCCCACGGCAGCAGCGGGTGAACCGCCTTCAGCACGCCGTACAGCGGGGTGAACCGCTCCGCATGCCAGAGGGCCATGGTCGCGTTCACAGACAAAATGGCGACACGTGCGACCGACCGCTCCGCAGGCGGTCCGTTGTTGAGTCGACGGTAGATCGAGAGAATACCGTGGCTTTGCTGGCTGACGTGATAGATGTTCCACAAGAACATCGTCACCAAGACGGGGGTATGCGCTCCGGACCCGCGCAGGGCAAACACTCCCGCCGCGATCACCACGGGGCCGCCGTAGAAGAGCGCCGCATGTCGTCGGTAGTAGCGTCGGTTCTCGTCGCCGAAGAAGAAACTGAAGGACGACATGTAATGCGGGATCGCAAGCAAGAATGTCGTGGCCGCCACCACCACCGAGCCACCTGGCAGGTTCAGCGCCCACAGCACAGCGACCGTGCCCATCAGCGGTGACAGGACGAAGAGCGCGAGATCGTACGCCGGCGCTTGAATCCATCCCCGCGCCGCGGCTCCGTCGATACGAGGGGGCGCTGCTACGCCGATGGCCGTCATCGCGCCGTCATCCGCACGGGCCGACCCTAAGGAGCCACCTCTCGAGCGAGAATCGACTGTCGTCGCTCCTCGTTCTTTGCATGCGCCAATTCAGCTTCGGCGCGGAAGAAGCCGGCTTCGATGCGCTCCGCGACCGCCATCGGATACTTGGTCACCTCGCCGCCGCCACGGGCAGTGACCCAGCCCAACCCCTCCAGGGCCTGAGAGACAGCGCGCACCACCTGCATCACTACCTCGGGATCCTCGGCCGCTTGCTTCCAAATCCAGTCGTTAGCGTACTTGACGTGCAGCACCTCGTCAGCCTGTTGGATCTCGTACATGGCGAGGACTTCGTCGTCACCGGCGGCCCTTGCTTCTTCGATGGCTGCGGTGACCGCATCGAGACCGTCCGCTTCGAACGTTCTGTTCTGGACGGCGAATCGACCTACCAGATTGTCAATGCGTCCTAGGATCTTGTACTGGAAGTTCATCACCGGGTAGCGACCGACCTCCCCGCCTCGAGCCTCGTAGAGACGTTTGTAGGTGGCCGCGTGCCGCGCCTCATCGGCCGCTTGCCGCGCCATTCCCTTGCGGATTCCCCATGACACATCGGGGAACTCGATCAGATTGCGCGCACAGTTCTCCAGCACATTGAGCTCTTCGTTCATTTGCCGGTGATAGAACTCGAGCTCGTGCTCCGGATCGTCGGCGGGCAGATTCACGCAATCGGCCCATTGCTCGACGACCGTGAACCGGTCATCACGCGCGGGCCCGTCGCCGAACAGAGCGGGATCGGGTCGTGTCGAGGCCGTCACGCCGCTCCTCCTCGCCCAGGGAGAATCGACTGGAACCCGGCCTTCTTCAGGACCTCCATGACCTCCTCCTCGGTAAACTCCGCCTCGAGCCGGCCCTCGACATTGATCTCGACCTGCAGCTTGAGCTCCTGCACCTTGGTCCCCGCCGCATCCACCGCGTCCTCGTCGACCTGCATGGCCTTGTTGGCCTCTGCCAGGAAACGAACCGCCTTTGCAACCTGCAAGAGTACTGACGGGTCTTCCTCCGTCATCCGCCGAATCCACTGGTTCGCGAAGCGCACGTGCGTGATCTCGTCGGCGAGAATGCCGTCGAGCACGTCGGCCGTCGTGTCGTCTCCGGACTGACGCCAGACCTTGCGCAGCGTGCCGAGGATGTCGATCAAACCGGCTTCGAAGGTCCGGTTTTGAATGGCAAGCCGCCCCGGCAGGTCGTCGACCATGAGCGTCACGCCCCATTCGAAGTTCGCGACCGGGAACTCTCCCTTTTGTCCGCCCATCTGACGCAAACGGCGCAATAGGACATCCGAATGCCTGGACTCATCCGCGCACTGCCGAGCGAGTCGCATGCGAAGGTCCCACGGAGCATCGGGGTAATCCGCCAAGCACTGGGCCGCTATCTCGATGGCGCCGGTCTCGTTGTTCATGTGGCGATGGAGTTTTTCCCGCCCAGCCTCCCCCTCCACACCCGGCCAGTTCTTCATCTCGATGTCGTGATGGACGACGTCGAAACAGGGCTCGCGTGCCGGGTCGCGCCACAGCGTCACGCCGCGAACGACTTTCGTGGTTGCGGTCATCGTTCAGTTCCGCCCTTCCCGGTAGTCGACGAAATCGGGGACGCCTGCCACGGTCCGGCGCAGAGCATCGAGCCATTGCTTCGGTCCGCGGGGAAGGTCCGGCCGCTCCGCCTGCATCGCCTCGCGCTCTCGCCGCATGCGATCGATGTCCGTCAGCACCCGCTCCAGGATGCGGACCGATGGCTCATCGACCATGGTGTCCGTCTCTTCGAGGTAACTCCGGTACCGGGACGCCACGTCGAGCAGGATGACGTCGTAGAAACCGTCGATGCGATCGCCGGTTGCCGTGGCAGACACAAGCGTGTCGAGCGCCTTCGCGTAATCCGGCACCGGAGCCCGCGTGAAATGGAGCGCCGCACGGAGCTCGTGCGTACGCCGGCCAAACTGATCCGCGTGCTGGGCGAACTCCCAGATGTGCCGACCCATCAAGATCTTGGCTTCCAGTTCCGGCGTGGTCGGGACCCATCTGGCCAACGTTTCCATGAGAAACACCGATACGCCGCGAAAAGTCGCCACGCAATCTGCACGTTCTCGAACCGTGGTGATCATCTGCGACCGAACTCTCTTTCAATGAGGGCGATGGTCTCGTCGGGCGCCCCTGCGCGAAGCCGATGCCATGAGACGTCGGACACCAGCTTGATCAGGCGGAGCACCTTGAAGCCGGAGCCCTCCGAAAAGGGTGTCGACTTCACGGGAGCAAGATACTGTGCATTCCGAGGTGCTGCGTCGACCCGGGCTAGCCTTGGAGTAGTGCCCCGGTCGTCGAGCACTATGACGTGTGCGAAGGGAATCGCCGTGCCGAGCTGCGTAGCCCCGAGTGCGTCGGCCGGCACCAAGGTCTTGGAGCTACCGTCCGCGAAGGTCTCGACGGGGAAACCGGAGCCATCCAGCATGGGGGCAGCCTCCTGAGCACACGGGCCGGGTCGCATCCCTGCGGCTCGAGGAACGGGAAGCAGACCCGGGCCATCGAATCGAATGGCACCCACCTCATCGCTCAGGAATCCGGCGCCGCGCCGTGCCAGACCCACAGCGAGTGTCGTCTTCCCTGTGCCTGTGGT
>JAOTWK010000024.1 GCA_029862935.1 Gemmatimonadota bacterium
GAAGCGCGCAGACCAACTAATCAAGAGCACCTTCGACACGCCCGTGACGCACTTCTTCGTCGTCACGATGACGGGGCCAGTTCCCATCGATAGCCTGCCGTACCATGCGCTGCTCGACTCGCTCACGTTGCGGGCAAGCTTGGAGCCATACATCGGTCGGGTGCTGTCATACCTCACTGCTCCTGACACGAACCTCCTGAGTCCCGATAGGCGCACGACGTTCTTTGTCGCCGCCGTCCGGCCGGACCTCGAACGCAGCCCAACCGACTTCGTGCCGGCATTTCGAGACGCCATCCACGGAACGTTGGACCGAATTGGCTGGGCGTCTGCGTACGGGGTGTATGTGACCGGAGGTCCAGCGCTCGACTATGACCTGCGCACTGTGAGCAAGCAAGACACTCGCAACGGGGAGAAGAAGTCACTCCCCATCAGCGCTGCGATTTTGGTGCTTGCGTTCGGGGCGCTCGTCGCCGCGTTTCTGCCCCTGTTGGTTGGCGTGCTCGCCATTGCGTGCGCGCTCGGCCTCGTCTCCGTCGCCGCCAGCTTCTATCCGATGTCCGTCTTCGTGTTGACGATCGTCTCGATGCTCGGACTCGGGGTTGGCATCGACTACTCGCTCCTCATTGTCACTCGTTTCCGCGAGGAGATGAACCGCGGGCGGAGCGCGCGCGCAGCGGCCGAACGAGCGATCTCGACCGCGGGCAAGGCGGTCGTGACCAGCGGTCTCACGGTGCTGCTGGGATTCGCCGCCCTGTTGATTACACCGACGTCGGAGACGCGCTCCGTCGGGATCGGCGGTCTCTTCGTCGTCGCCGCTGCTGTGTTGCTCTCGGTCACGCTCCTGCCGGCCGTGTTGTCGATCATCGGCCGGATGATCGACCGGCCACGATGGTTGGCTCGACGACTTGCGTGGTACCACGCACCGACGGGCTGGGAGCGTTGGGCGCGGTGGCTGGGACACCATCCGTGGCGCGCGCTGGTGTTCGGCGGCATTGTCATGGCCCTGATTACCTGGCCGCTCGCACAAATCAAGATCGGCTTGCCTCGCGAAGGCTGGTTCCCGTCCAACACGGAATCGAACGACGGCGTCCGCGTCCTCGATCGCATCGGATCCCGCGGCGCCCTGCAACCGATACGTGTCGTGGCTCAAGCCCCCGAAGGCCAACGGATCGTGGGCACGCAGCACCTGCGTGGACTCAAGCGGTTGTCCGACTCGGTGCGCGCCGATCCACACGTCAGTGATCTCCGCGGACCGGTCGACCTGCAGGGCCGGATGTCGGTGTTGAGACTCACGCTGCTCTATAGCGACATGGATGCCGCGCGCGCGCGTGCCCCCGAGTTCTTCGCGTCGTATCTCTCCGCCGACGGCCGCACCGCCTTGATGGACGTGTTCCTCGCCGACACCACCTCCCTAACCAGCTCCATGGAGGTGGTCCGCCGCATTCGACGTGTGCGTAACGATGGCGTGCCGGGCCTGGATTCCGTTTCGGTCTTCGTGGCGGGGTTTCAAGCCGCCAGTGTGGATCTGCAGGACGAATTGCTGCGGCAGTTCCCGACGGTCGTTGTGCTGGTTGTCGTCGCGACCGTAATCATGCTGTTCGTCGCGTTTCAGTCCGTGCTGGTCCCGCTCAAGGCTGTGTTCATGAACCTCCTCTCGGTCGCGGGGGCGTTCGGCATTCTCGTGTTGGTGTTTCAGGAGGGCTTCGGCGCGGGCCTCATCGGCCTCGCGGGACCGACCGAGGCGGTCTATGTCGTCGTACCTGTGATCGTGTTTGCGGTGGTGTTCGGGCTGAGCATGGACTACGAGGTCTTCCTGCTCTCCCGCATCAAAGAGGCCTTCGATCGAACGGGACGAAACGACCAGGCGACGATGGAGGGTCTCACCGCCACGGCGTCGGTCATCACGAGCGCTGCGGCGATCATGATCGTGGTGTTCGGGACATTCAGCTTCTCACGGGTGCTGCCCGCGCAAATGTTGGGCTTTGGCCTCGCGGTCGCGGTGCTGCTTGATGCTACGTTGATTCGGATGGTGCTGGTGCCCGCGTTCATGCACATCGCCGGTCGCTGGAATTGGTGGCCGGGCGTGCTCAAGCTCAAAGCGAAGGCTGGGACCGAGAAGGACGTAGAAGTCCTGGAGGAACCCGCGGCGCCGCCAGCGCCAGCGCCCGAGCTAGACGAGGACCTCTCAGATCCCAATGCCACGCCGGAACGCGCACCCCCGTCCGAGGATGCTTGAGCGGCCGGTACTGCAGCCACTCCACACGCATGTTCAGTTGCCCCCCCGCGTCCACTAGCGCGTCGCGGTCAGCCGACACCAAATGGGCCCAGCGCTGACCGCGAAGCACAAACGGGTGCAGCCACAGCCCTCCTTCGAGCGCGTGTAGCACGCCCTCGCGCCACAGGCCGAACTGACGCCACTGGCTCATTGACAATGGACGCGCCCATCCTCAGTCGCCGTCCCAACCGGGGCGGCAGAGCCAACGTAGAGATGACATTGCTGCAGGGTCCTTGCATGCGAGGCGCTCACTGACCACCCGATGTTCGTCGCCTCGGGAATCTGAAGCTGGACTCCCAAGGTCCCGACGAACCCTCGACTCGCCAGTAAGCCCAAGTCACTGGTGTAGACGGCGTGGTCGTAGAAATATGACTCCTCGAGGACCGCGAGGTTGCGCACGTCGGCCCGCATAGACGCAATCGTGCTGCGCTCGGTAAGCCGATTCAGCCGCGGGCGGGCGAGTGCAGCCAACAGCACCACGATCGTCATCGCCATCACGAGTTCGATGAGGGAGAAGCCTGTCCGTCGCCGCATCATATGGCTGGCTGGGTATATCGGATATCGGCTCGTCGTCGCACGGCTACGCATTATGCAACGGGTGTGCCGGATGGTACAAGCTACGCCTTTGCATCCATCCAATTGGACCCGACCCCCACGTCCACGACCAACGGCACCGAGAGCGTCGCGGCGTTCTCCATGTCCTGCTGCACGAGCGCCTTCGTCCTCTCGACTTCGTCAACAGGGGCTTCCACAACCAGTTCGTCGTGAACCTGCAACAGGAGTACGCTGTGCAGCCCGACCGCGTGCAGACCGATACTGATGTTGATCATGGCTCGCTTGATCAAATCTGCCGCGGAGCCCTGCAGCGGCGAGTTCATTGCAACCCGTTCGCCGAACGCGCGCACGTTGTGCGTGCGGTCCTTGAGTTCGGGGATGTAACGGCGGCGGCCAAACAGCGTCTCGGCATACCCCAACTGCTTGGCACGGGCGACGCATTCATCCAAGTACGCGCGCACACCGGCAAACCGCTCGAAGTAGAGATCGATGAAGGCGCGCGCTTCGTCTTGCGTGATCCCCAACTGCCGGCTCAAGGCAAAGGCGCCTTGACCGTAAATGGTCGCGAAGTTGATCGTCTTCGCCTGCGCCCGCATCTCGGCCGTCACCGCTTCTGGCGCCACGTCGAAGATCACCGCTGCTGTTTCCCGATGCACGTCGCCACCGCGTCGGAACGCTTCGAGAAACGCCGGGTCTTGGGACAGGTGCGCCAGGAGGCGGAGTTCGATCTGCGAATAGTCGGCCACGATGAACCGACTTCCTGCAGCCGGTACGAAGCACCGACGGATTTCTTCGCCCCGAGGCGTTCGCACTGGAATGTTCTGCAAATTCGGATCCGATGACGACAGGCGACCGGTCGCGGCACCTGTCTGGCTGAAGCTCGTGTGAATCCGGCCGGTCGCTGGGATCACGTAGCTAGGCAGGACATCGACATATGTCGACTGCAGCTTGCTCAACTCGCGGTACGCGAGCAGGTGCTGTGGGAGCTCGAAGCCAAGTGCAGCAAGCTCCGCCAGCACGCTCGCGTCGGTTGACGGGCCCGTCTTCGTCTTCTTCAAAACGGGCAGGTTGAGCTTCTCGAACAGGACATGTCTCAGCTGCTGCGTGCTGTTGATGTTGAACTCGGACCCAGCCTCTTCGAAGATCTGCTTCTGCAGGCTGGACAGTGCCGCCGCAAATTCCGCTGAAAGCACCCCCAGCCGGTCGACATCGATCGCGATCCCAGTCCATTCCATATCCACCAGCACGCCAATGAGGGGGATCTCGATCTCTTCCAGCAGGGGGGCTAACGCGTAGGTCTCGAGTTGTGGCGCAAAGAACGCCTCGAGGCGAAGGATTGCGCTCGCGGCACCGCCGAAGCACTCCGCGGCAGGCCCCACACCGAGGTGTGCCACCGTCTGCCCCTTGTGAACGAGTTTGTCGGGCTGCGGGATCTGCACGCCCAGGTGCTCGGAGGCAAGCGCATCGAGGGCATGCGTGCGGCGACCGGGGTCCACGAGATAGCTCGCGAGCATCGAATCGTAGACCACACCAGCCAGTTCGACACCGTGTCGCCTGAAGAGCAGCCAATCCTCTTTGATGTTGTGGCCTGCCTTCGGCACCCTCGGATCTGCAAGCAGTCCGGCCAGAGGGCGGAGGTCCGGGTGACCCAACGGGGGGAGGTTCTCGATTGGCTCGCTATGGACGAGTTCACCACCTTCGTCGATGTGCGCGAACGGGAAGTACCACGTTCGACCGTCGGCAACCGCGAGCGCCACCCCGACGAGGCTCGCCTGCACCGCTCCCCCAAACGTCGCGACTGAGCGCACGCTGACTGCCGCCTCTTGTCGCACCGCATCGACTGCTGCCGCGACGTCTGCTCCACATTGCACAAGCGTGAGCAACTCCTCTGCCTTGCCGCGCGGTACCGGTGCCGTGCCCACCTTCTGCAACAAGGAGTGAAACTCGAGTTCCGCATAGAGACGCCGGAGCCGTTCGACGTCCTGTGGCTTCGCCGTAAGCTCGCTCGCAGAGAAGTCCAGTGGCACGTCACGGTGCAGCGTCACCAGCTGGCGACTGAGTCGCGCGTTGTCGGCATGTTCGAGCAATGCCTCACGCGCACGTTTTCCTTTGACCTCTGCTGCATGTTCCAACACGGAGTCGAGATCGCCGTAGGCTTCCAGGAGCTTTCGCGCCGTCTTCTCCCCGACACCTCGCACACCGGGGATGTTGTCTGACGAGTCGCCCACCAAAGCGAGAAAATCCACGACCTGTTGTGGGGGGACGCCGAGTCGCTCGTGCGCGTTGCTCATATCCACCCACTGTTCGTCCACGGCAGCTGGACCGCGGCGCCCGGGGTTCAACAGCTTGACGTTGGGACCGATGAGCTGATAGAAGTCCTTGTCACCCGACACAATGACCGTTTCGTAGCCTGCAGCCTCCCCCTGGGCGGCCAACGTCCCGATGACGTCGTCCGCCTCGTATCCCTCAACGGCAACCAGCGGCACCCCAAAGCACTCCAGCAACTCCTCGATTCGCTCCACGGACCGATCGAAATCGTCTTGCAGCTCATCATCGAGCTTCTCGCGGGTGGCCTTGTAATCAGGGAATACGTCCGTTCGGAAGGACGAACCCGCATCGTGCACCCACGCGACGAGATCCGGATGATGCTCGGCGGTGAGTCGGTGCAGGAAGTTCGCGACGCCCCAAACAGCCGAGGCATTCTCACCTCGACTGGTGCGGAGGGGGCGGCTGATCATGGCAAAGAACGCCCGATAGATCAGGGCATACCCATCGATCACAAAGAGCCGCTGTCGGTCTCGGGAAACCATGCGGTCAAAATAGCCTGGCTGCTCTTACGGTGCCGGAGATAGGAGTTACGCCAGAACCGCAACGACGAGGGAGACCGCGGGAGGGACGGTTACGTTGTCATCCAGTCGGCCAGACCAGCGTTCGGTCAGTGCGCCAACCAGCGCCGCCATGAGCGCGACGTGCCACGGGCCTGGCAGGATCGCCAACACCACCACGCTCACCACGAAGTGCACGGCTGTTCCCACCCATGTCTTTCTGTCCGCGCTTCCGACCAGCGTTCCGCCGAGCGAGGCCGCCGGGTCCGCCAGCGCTCCGACGAGAATCCCGGCGGCTGGCGCCGGGGCAGGGAACCACGACGCTGCGGCATAGCCCACAACGAGCCACATCGCACCGCTGGGTCGTCGCTCTTCTGACGCACGATAAACAGGGATGAGCCGGGAGAGCTGGGCACGAACCCTCGGGCTTTGGAGCCGCACGATTTCCACGGCGACGGTGAGAAACGCAGCAGCCACAAGCCAGTTTCTAAGCGCGGTCCACGATGCCACTGGTACGACCAGCAGCACGAGAGCCGTGCTGGCATGGAGGAACCGCCTCATGGTCCGGCGGGTCACTGCCCGTTGCTGCTACTCAGCTCGACCGGATAGAGACCGCGATAGAGGTCCCGGTTGCGCAGGATTGTCCGGATGTACCCGCGTGTTTCCGCGTAGGGGATACGCTCGACGAACCGCATCGCGTCATTCGCCTCCGGGTAGCGCAACCAGCGGCGAACCGCCGACGACCCCGCGTTGTACGCCGCGAGAGCCCGGATGACGTTGCCTTCGTAGGTTCGCAGCAGTGCGGCCAGGTGCACCGCGCCGATGTGGAGATTCGCCGCAGCAGCGCTCAGATATCGTTTGTCCCAGGCGATGCCTTGTTTCCCGGCTACCCACGACGCGGTGGCCGGCATCAGTTGCATCAGACCGTGCGCCCCAGCATGTGACACCACCGTGGGTCGGAAGGCGGACTCTTGGCGGATGATCGCGGCCAGCAAATACGGGTCGAGCTCGTGTTCACGTGCTTCCGACTCGATGAGTTCGCGGAGCGGCCACGGGAAGATCACCCGGAGGACCTGCTGGTCATTGAGCGACCGTACCGTGGCGGCGCGCCACCCGAGCCGCACCCCTTCACTCACCCAGCCGCGGGCCACCAAGCCTCCCGCAAGTGCCAACATCTCGTCCGTTGGGACATCCTCGGTCTCCAGCTGCCAGCGGACGACCTCGGCGGCCTCCACTTCGAACCCCATGCGTATGAGCAAGTCGAGTTGGCGCAGCGTTGCCCCGACGGCGCCTGGTCGGGCCGGTGGCACAGCCGGTGCGAACGTGGGAGCATCCAGCGCGGCGGCGCGCCTTGCAATCGTGCCGTAATATCCGAGCGAGTCCCGCATCGCGAGCTCCCGCCACCCTTGCAGCGCTGCCGCCGAATCACCCGAGCGCGCCTGGAGATCTGCCAGGAGATACTGCGCAGCACGCGCGCCCGGGCCGACGGCACTCGCTGCACGATACCAACTCATCGCGGCAGCCGTGTCGTGGCGGGCTAGCGCGTCGGCCGCCAGCGTCATGCGCGCTTGACTCCCCGCGTCCGAGTCGGGCCAGCGTCCTGCTACGTCCTCGAGGAGGCTGTCGGCTACCGCCACGCGGCCTCCACGTCGATGCCACTCTGCCACCTGTACGAGAGACCCCGGCGCATTTGCGTGGTCGGGGTGCTTCTCTGCGAACTCGGCAAACGCATCGTATCCAGCGCCGGCCTGCCCGAGACGCGTGAGGATGCGACTGCGTCGATAGGCTGCGAGCGCAGCATCGCTTCCCGTGTCAGCGGCGGCAAGCTCGTACACATCCAACGCTCGCGCACGCTTTCCCGAGGAGGACAGCAGGTCGCCGAAGCGCCGTAACGTGGCCGCGGTCGAGTCGCCGGTTGCCACAGCCAACTCGAGCAAGGCAATCGCGTCGTCGAGCTGTCCCAATTGGCGCAATGCCGAAGCGAGTACGTACCGTTCGCGACCCACGGGAGACGGGATCAACGCGCCCACGTATTCGAGGGCGTCGCGCATGTCCACGGTGTCACCGAACTCCAGGGCGCGAAATGCAAAGTCACGACCCTGCAACGTGTCTCCCAGCGCCGCTGCCAGCCGGGTTCCGCTCCCCCATTCTTCCGCTTGTCCAAACACACTGAGCGCCCGGAGGCTGTCACCGCTCGTCAGCAGCACCGTCGCCCGAGCACGAGACGCGAGCCGGCTCGCCATGGGCGGCGCCCGTCGGAGCAAAGCGAGCGCACGTGCGGGTTCCGCCGTGTACCGCGCCTCCCGTATGGCCAACCATCCTGCCACGGCTGGAAGACGCTGAGCCGCATCGCGGTACAAGCTCGCGATGGTATCACCGCCCCCTTCGGCTTGCTCGAGCACCGCTGCCGATCGAGCCAACAAGACGCCCCGCTCTACGCCCCGCGCCAACCCTGTCGCTCGGATCAAGAGGTGGCTAGCACGTTCGAAATTGCCCGCCTCGAGCTCCGCGGTCGCCAGCAAGGTGAGGCCTGTGTGATCTGTCGAGCTCAGCGTGCGCTCACCATTGAGAAGCGCCCGCGCGCGCTCCGGTCGGCCCAGCGCTAACTCTTGGGCAGCAAGTCGCACCGAGTCCTCAGCAGACGCCGTTCCGCGCGCCACCGCGCGGCGCAGTTCCGCCGTAACGTGCCAACTCACCACGGGGTCGGGCAGTGCAGGCCGTGGGACCTCAAAGATCAGCTGCGCCCATGCGGCGAGCGCTGCAAGCAGGGGAGTGAGCGTGCCCAACGTCACCCACTCCGCCGGTATCGGTTGACGACGATTGTGAAGTCGGCGCGTGATCGATCAGTCAGCCGAAACCGTCCAAAGCCGCTCTCGTCGATGAACTCGAGAACCAGCCGCGCAGCGACGTAGGTCCAACGGATGTAGCGGAGGTTGTACTCGAGGTCCGAGCTGGAGTCGAAGATCTCGTCCGGCGGGCCTGCGGTGATGAACACTTCCCCCCGATCGGTGAGCCAACCGGGGACGCCAGGCTCGTCAAACCGCGCGTTTGCTTCTTGAACTCGCTCGAAATACAGGTTCAGCGCCTCATGGGTCGGCGTAAGCGGATCGGGGTCAGTCGTCTCCCAGAACGACCGCCACTCCTCCGCACGTTCCTCCTCGGGCACGTCCCGCAGGGACCGAAGGGTTTGCTCTGTGACGAAGTATCGCAGGAGCGAGAGCATGTCGTCGAAGTTCGACACGACCCACTGGTCCGAGAAACTCGCGAGCACGGCGGTCCGCGCCGTATCGCGCGCGCCCACGAACGCCGCCTCGACCTGTGTGACACCGATCGGGAGGCGCCGTGGCTCGATTGGCAAAATCACACTCCGTAACGGCTGGTCCGGATCGATTTCAACCGTGTCACGCCACATCTCCCGTTGGTCCGCAGCAATGCCGCGAATGACCAGGACGTCGCGTGGAGAGGGACCAACGATCTCCAAGTAAAGCGTCAGCGTGTCCTCGTTGTACGGGACCGCGGCTTTCGGGTTGATGACGAAATCCGAACCGCGTGCCCGAGACGTCCGTGGCGTCGCTCTGTACACTGGAACGATCGACGACAGGCTCCCTGGCTTGGACAGGGCCGGCACGCGCAGCGAGTCCGCCACCTCGCTGAAGGATGCGCCATTGCGATCTCGCACTGTGATGCTCACGAGCGCGGGTCCCGGTGGCAGCACGATCAACTGTTGGAAGACCACGCTCTCGTCCGCACGTTGCGTCTCCGCAAGGCTCCCGACCTGGACGTTCTCGTCCTGTCGCGAAAACTGAAGCACTTCGCCGTCCCGTTGAAAGGCGATCTCGACCCGATAGCGCGCCTCGAAGACGTCGGCACGACGGCGGAACGTGAGCACGTCGTTGGTCAGGGAAATGCCAACGACGGCCAGCGTCGAGTCTCCGGTCGTCCCAGGCAGATACCGCACCGCCGCCACGAACGGAACGGGATCGCCTGCAACGAGAAGGCCCATCTCGGCGAAGATCGTCGCCGCATCGAACAGGTGCGAGACGGTACGACCAGGGTCAGGTGCCGCTTCCGTCCCAACGCGCTGCCATGGTGTACACGCCGAGAAGGATGCGCACAGCGCCATGCTCCAGCACGTCGCGCGGAGAGCTGCACGGCATGCAACCCGGTGGCGACTTGCCCACCATCCGACGCAATACTTACTTTGGCGCACTCTTATGCCCCACGAAGACCTTTCTGGCCGAACGGTAGCCGCGTACCGACTCCTCGAGCGTGTTGGCGAGGGCGGGACCGCCAGCGTGTACCGGGCCGAACACCCTGATCGCGGTCGCTGCGCGGTGAAGGTTCTCAAAGAACGCATGCGCAACGACCCAACCGCCGTCAAGCGGTTCCTCCGCGAAGCCGGCTACGGATCGCGGGTGCACCACCCCAGTGTCGTCTGCACCTACGACTACGGCGAGGTGGACGATCTCTATTACCTCGCGCTCGAGTGGGCAGCCGGGGAACCTCTATCGCAATTTGTACACCGCGCGGGCCGCCTCGCTCCTGAATTGACGGTCGAGTTGATTTCTCAGTTGGCTGGCGCCCTGGCTGCAGCTCACGCCGAAGGGATCATACACCGAGATCTCAAGCCCGAGAACATCGTATTTGATCCCGCTACGCAAACGGTCAAACTGCTCGACTTCGGTATCGCACGTGACGCGCAGGCCGATGAAGCCGAGCGCCTGACCCGGACGGGGTTCTTCGTTGGAACGCTCAACTACGTCGCACCGGAAGCGCTTTCTGGTGAACTGGTCAGCGAGTCAGCAGACATCTACAGCCTGGCCACCATAGCATACTACCTGCTGACCGGGATCCACCCGTATCCTGGACGGTCGCCCAGGGAGCTCTTCCAGCAGCTCCTGACCCAGGCTCCCACCCCGCTCAACGAGGCCGTCCCTGGAGTTCGCTTCCCGCCGAGCCTAGAGGCGGCAATCATGGCTGCTCTGGCGCGAGACCCCGCCGCCCGACCGCCCACCGTTGAGGACTTCGCTCACAGCCTACGGCAAGCACTGGAAGCCGGCGAAGCCATCGAGGCAAGCACGCCGCCTCGCACAGAAGGGGGCCTCTTGGGCAAGATGAGGTCCTTGTTGCGCAAGAAGGACGCGGACTGACCGCGCCCACTGTTCTAACGACCCGCTCTTTTACACTCGGAAGCTTGAACACAACCGCACGCAAAGCCGACCTCGCGGCGCTCCTGAGGGACCGGTCGCTCCAGATGGGGACCTATACCCTCGCCTCCGGCCGCACGTCGGGCTATTACATCGATGCCCGCCGAACCACCATGTCCGCGAGGGGCCTCGAGTTGATTGGTGACCTAGGGCTCACGGACATTCGGGCAGCGGGATGGGCGCCCGATGTCGTGGGAGGCCTAACACTGGGAGCCGACCCTATCGCCTATGCCATCGCCCGGGCAAGCCGGGAGCGACTACCGACGGTGGACGCTTTCACCGTGCGAAAGGTCGCGAAAGACCACGGTGCACAACGCCAAATCGAAGGTTGCTGGGAGAAAGGCTCGTCCGTGGTCATCATCGAGGACGTTGTGACCACCGGTCAGTCAGCCCTGAAGGCGGCCAGGGTCGTTTCGGACGCTGGTGCGGTCGTTTTGGGCGTCCTGGCGCTCATCGACCGGGGCGAGGGCGGGCGGGCCGCGATCGAGGGACACGGCCACAACCTTCGCTGCCTCCTCACGCTGGCGGATCTCGGCGTCCGTTCCTAACGCTCGGCAGTTGGTTGGTCGCACGCCCGACCGCCCCTCTCACTCCCTCAGCACCGCCTTCCAGGTCCGTTGCCCCGCGTGCGAGGGGACAGAAGCGGCGGAAGCTCGAACAATACGGGACGATCAGGCGCACGATGAAGTCGTTGAGCGCCACGGAAAACGGGTATCGGCGACGATACTCGGCAGCGGTAACACCAAGCGCCGATCTGACGTGCCGACCGAAGCTCTGCGGTGATGAGTACTCCAGGCGGTATGCCACATCCGCGATCGAGAGGCCGGAGGATTCCAAGAGCCCGGCAGCATAAACCAGTCGGACGGCGGCCAAGTAACGCTTGGGCGACGGGACGCGCGCCCGGAAGAACCGCGACATAAACGTGCTTGGCTGAACGCCAAGGCGTCGCGCCAGCTCGCGCACCGTCGGCACTCCGGGCGCCACGCGGACAAGCACTTCAAAGAAGCGCCGGCTGTCCGCTGTGACTCCGTCGAGCGCCGTCATCGTGCTGGAAAGGATGCTCGATCCAAGCGGTGAGGCCGGATCGGCGACGACGGCCCGGAGTTCGTGCCACCCCTCATGGCCTGACAGGTCGACCATCCGACGAACACCGCACGCACCCAAGTCCAGGAGGCGCTCGCTTGCGATGGTGTCGTGGCGCGAAACGACCGCGACTGCGGGTACGCCAGGAAACCCTCGGACCAGCGAGGCTACTCCACCCATCTGGCCCACCGTGACGTGCCGCGGTGACAGGAGGACGGCACGCACCGAGCGCTCTCGCACCACCCGGATTGCCTCACGAACCGTTTCCGTGTGGACCGGTCGAAACCGCCCAGCCGCGGCCGCGTCGAGCCGGGGCCGCTCGAGCGGGTGCAGCACCGTTGCCACCAGTGTGTTCGTGCGAGAGTGGGTCATCGTCGCTCCGGCATCGCTGACGCCCGATTCTCGCACGCCCATCTCAACTACCACTCAACTCGGACCGCGACGGTTTCAACTCCGTGCTATGGTTACAGCCCTGACGCGGCTATTTTCAGTGAGGGGTGGAGGAGTGCGACGGTCGCGGCTCGTCTAGGCGGGCCGAGGAAAGTCCGAGCTCCACAGGGCAGACTGCCAGGTAACACCTGGGCGCCGTGAGGCGACGGAAAGGGCCACAGAGAACAGACCGCCCATCCGTGAGGGTGGGTAAGGGTGAAACGGTGGGGTAAGAGCCCACCGCGCGACTGGCAACAGTCGCGGCACGGCAACCCCCAGTCGGAGCAAGGCCAAATAGGCGGTGAGGCTCGGCCCGAGCTGTTGGAGCCGCGGGTAGGCTGCTTGAGGTGGCGGGTGACCGCCATCCCAGATAGATGACCGTACAGCGCATGCGCTGAACAGAACTCGGCTTACGGCTCCCCCACCCCTGGTTTCCCCCCTCGACCCGGACTATCATTTCCAGCACTTCACCCTGAGGGCAATGTCCACCGGAACGACGAACTCCACCAACGCCTCTCCACGCCCGTATCCCGAGAACTGGGAGGCCGTCGCCGAGTTGCGTGTGTTCCGCACCACAGAAGAACGGTGGCAGCGGCTCATTGGCTGGCGCGCCGAGATGGGCCGCAAAGGATGGAAACTGCTTCAAGTGAGTGCAGATCGCGGCGAAATGGTCGCGGTCTTCGGCCGCACCAAAGACCAACTGCTCCAACGAGAAGGAAAACAGCCATGAAGACGTCCCGTCTCCCTGTCACCGCACTGTCTGTTGTGGCGGCGCTCGGTTCCGCCGGCTGTGGGACCGGCGTGACTAGCTCGGCTGCGTCAACGGCAGCGGCTCCCGCCCCCAGCCGCTTTACGTATCAGCCCTTCTCCAACTCGTATGAGATCCACACGCACACGCTGCAAGAGCAGGAGTTCGGTGGACAGGTCAACACCGTGAACATTGGGATTCGCTGGTGGGTGACCACCACGGCGGATGGCTCCGCGACTCCCTGGCCCCTGACCATCCGCGTGGACTCGACTCCCGAGGTGACCGGTGCCGCTCCCGGGCTCAGCAACGCTGACCTGGAGCAGGCAACTGGTGCGGTCTTCACGGGAACGCTCTCGCCCGAGGGCAACGTGGCGGATTTCCAGAGCGGAGATAGTGCGAGCGTCTTTCTGCAGCAACAGGCCAGGTCGTTCCAGCGCTTCTTCCCCCGCATTCCCGTTGGAGGTGTCAGTCCTGGACAGACCTGGACCGACACGGTCGACGTGCAAACTGGATCCGGTGGTCTGGACATTCAAGTCGAGACCATCACTGAGAGTAGCGCTAGCGCCTGGACCGAGCACCATGGGATGCGAGCGCTCGAGGTGAAATCGGTGTCGAACTACACGCTCGTGGGTGCTGGATCACAGGGAGGGACGGAGATCGACCTCGATGGCACAGGAACGAGCTACCAAACCGCGTATCTCGGAGCCGATGGACGGTTCCTTGGCCGCACCGCCGTCGATACGACGAACATGACGGCGACAGTCGCAGCTATGGGCGCCATGATCCCGATCCTGCAGGTCACCGTCGACACAATCGCGGCTGTCCAGTAGCGCCTTGTTGCGTTTCGTCCTTACCGCACTCGTCTTTGGCGGTCTAGTCGCTCAAACCGCCAAGGGGCAGGCGGTGCGCTCGCGCTCCGGCGATTACCTCTTCGCATCGACGGCGACCGATGCGCGGGCACTCTGGGTCAATCCTGCGGGACTCGCTGTCTCAATCGAAGCGTCGGTATTGGCCGAATTCGTTCTGGAACGACCGGTCGATGGAGATCTTCGTCTGGCACAGTGGAGTGTGGGGTTCAACTCGCGAGGGTTCGCTCTGAGCTACCAGCGGGATCGCTTCAGTGAGGATCCGAACACGGGGGCTTTTCGGTTCGGGCTCGCCCTGCCGTTTCAACGTGGTGCGATCGGGGCGGCATTCACGTTCTATCGCGGAAACACGATCGACAGCTCGACGGATCGCGGTATCGACCTCGGCGCCCGGTATCGCCTCCTGCGGCCGCTCGAGCTCGCAGTTGTGCTACGCAATGTGGGGCGTCCTGTGTTGCGGGATGCTCCAGGTCCCCTCACCGGACTGATCAGCGCTGCTTGGCACCCACTGCCAGGCCGGCTGGTCGTCGCCGCCGAAGCCCTCGCCGCCGAGCGACTCGCCGCATCGGGCTACGACGTGAACTACCGAGGGGGGTTACATCTTTCGCTTGGCAGGTCGGTGCCCGTGTTGATCATGGGAGCGCTCGACTTCAGCAGCAGCTTCTCTGTCAATCAGTGGGCAGTCGGCGTTGCCGTTGGCCGTGGCGGTGATCACGTGCTCGGTCTTGTGTCGGGCGGCACGGTGGAACCAGCAGACCGCCTGGAGAGAATGAGCTTGACTGGGGTGGCGAGCCGGTCTCTTCAGCTCCCCTGACCCAACGCGCGGCGCGGTCCGTTCAGCCAGTGATCCCTATCAGTCCACGAGCCTCAGTGGCATCACCAAGCAGAGATACGACGCAGGGTCATCCCACCCGACCGGCTCGACGGTACCAGCCCGCTCCGGGGCCTTGAACGTCAGCCGCACCTCGTCGGTGGGCATGTACTTCAGGATCTCCAGCAGATAGGTGGCGTTGAAGCCGATCTCCAGCGGGTCGCCGTCGAACGTGACCGAAATCTCGTCGAGGGCATCGCCCAGATCGGGCGTGCTGACACTCAGCTTGAGTGAGCCGCCGCTAAACTGCAACCGCACCCGGTGCGTCTGGTCACTCGCCACCGCACCCACCCGGCGCAATGCGCTGGCCAGGGTCGCCTTCTCCACGGTACAGGCGCGGTCATTCTCCTTCGGGATCACCTGATCGTAATTGGGATACGGTCCCTCGATGAGGCGAGTGAACACAACCGTCCCACCCGTGCGGAAGCCTAGGTGGTTGTCGCTCTTGGCGATTTCGACCTCATCCGACGGGCCAAACAGTCGCCGCACTTGCTCCAAAGCCTTTGGCGGCACGATCAGGTCCGCCGACCCACTGCTG
Organism: Gemmatimonadota bacterium; assembly: GCA_029862935.1. Next base: position 15,398 of record JAOTWK010000024.1, read on the forward strand.
CCTGACACCGGCACTTCCATCTTGGCCAGCCGATGTCCATTCGTCGCGACCATTCGCATGATGTCGGATTGCAGCTCCCACAGCACACCGTTCAAGATCGGTCTGCTCTCTTCGGTAGATGCCGCAAAGCTCACGTGATTGATCAACTTCTGAAGATCACCAGACGTGACGGTCCAACTGTCCTCGAAGTTCACAGGCGGGAAGTTGGGAAATTCTTCCCTGGGAATGCCCAACAGCTTGAAGCGTGAACGGCCACACTCCAGGCTGATGCGCTGCTCCCCAGAGCTGGCGATCCTGATGGCGGCGCTCGGAAGCTCCCGAACGATCTCCAAGAGCTTCTTGGCGGGGATCGTGACGGCGCCATCCTCGTCCACCTCAGCTGGTACCACGGTGCTCACAGCAATATCGAGGTCGGTGCCTGAGAGCCGAATCCCATCGCTCGTTGCTTCAATGAGGATGTTGGACAGGACAGGGAGCGTGGTCTTCGTCGGGACCGTGGCGGCGACGGCCGCCAAACCCTCGTGGAGTCGCTCCCGTGTGATCGTGAACTTCATACTCTTCCCTACCGGAGTGGAAAGAAGAACCTACTAATACTCTATCATATTACTACTTAGTAGTAATAGTAGAGGGTCTGGAAACCTTGATGAACCGTGCAACTGGTAGCGCGAGCGACGGTTGAGTCGTCTCGCGACTGTGCGTTGTCTGGGACAAGCTGTGGACCAATGGTGGATGGCGGCCATGGAATCCCCACGGCGCACAGACTCCAACATGCTGGATCCACATCTCCCCATTGCGATCATCGCGCCGTCGCCAATTCTCGACGGGCATGTTCCACACGGTCTCGAAACCGGTCATCACCGGCCATCGATCGCTGAACCTTGTCGAGGCTGTGAATGACTGTTGAGTGGTCGCGCCCGCCGAATGCCAACCCGATCTCGACCAGCTGCATTCCCAGAAGCTCTCGAGCCAGAAACATCGCGACTTGGCGGGGCACTGTGAGTGTCCTGGTCCTGGCTTTGGACCGTAGGCCCTCGGGAGTGACTCCCCAGCGCCGCGCTACAACCTCCTGAACGCGGTCGACGCTGGGCAACGCTTCGGGCTCCGCCGAGCGGGCGCCTGCCGCTTCACGGATCTTGTCTGCCAGGGCCTCGCGTGCCAGCTCGATGGAAACTTCGCGGTGTTTGAGCGACGCGAAAAGCAAGAGCTTGATGATGGAGCCCTCGAGTTCTCGCACCGAACTCCGCACGTGCTCGGCGATGAACCGAAGAACGTCATCCGGGATGGTGAGCTCCAAGTGGTCTTGTTCCGCCTTCTTGCGAAGGATCGCGATTCGGTGCTCGAGGTCAGGCTGACTGATGTCAGCGACCATGCCCCACTCGAATCGGCTTACGAGGCGGGATTCGAGTCCCGGAATGTCCTTCGGGGGCCGGTCCGACGTGAGGACGATCTGCTTTTCGGCTTCGTGCAGTGCGTTGAACGTGTGAAAGAACTCCTCTTGGGTCATTTCCTTTCCTTCGAGGAAATGCACGTCGTCAACCAGGAAGATGTCGACCTCGTTTCGGTACTTGCGCCGAAAATCGGTCATCGTACGGCTATGGATGCTCTCGATGACCTCGTTGATGAACTGTTCGGCACCCATGTACATGACACGGCTGTCCGCGTCGCGTTCGAGGACCGCGTGCGCAATGCCCTGCATGAGATGCGTCTTGCCTAGCCCGGTGGCTCCATAGATAAAGAGTGGGTTGTAAGTCTTCCCGGGGGCTTCGGCGATCGCGTAGGCCGCGGCCGATGCCAACTCGTTGGACTTCCCAATGACGAACGTCTTGAAGGAATAGCGTTCATTGAGTGGGCGGGCGGCCCGGGCACGGGCCACGTTGGTGCCAGGCGCGGGTGCGACGAAGAAGTCCATCTGCGGGCGCCGAGTCCGATCCTCCTGGACGCGGAAGATGATCTCCAGTTCCGATTCGAGCCGCTCGGCGGCCAAGCGGGTGAGTAGGGCGCCATGCTTCGACTCGTTCCATTCAACCGCGAACTGGTCGGGCGCGCCCAACATGAGTCGCCCCTCCTCGAACGCTATAGGCCGGAGCGGCTCGAGCCAGGTCCGAACAGTGGGATCGGGAAGCTCTGAGCGCGCTGCTTCCAACAGGCGAGCCCACGCTTGTTGGGCTGACGATTCCATCGACAATATGCGCGAACGGGTAGGGGGTTCCAAAGGGCTATCGATGCTATCTCCCAAATGTGGAAAAGTCAACCTTGACCCTGCGCGCCAGGTACGGCTAGTTTTCGGGCCGTTCACGAAGGCCTTTTTGAATGAAGCGAACATATCAGCCGCGCAACAGAAAGCGGACGGCAAAACATGGATTCCGCGCTCGGATGCGCACCCGGTGGGGTCGCGCGGTCCTGAGCCGGCGCCGTAAGAAGGGCCGCAAACGCCTCACGGTTCAGCTACCCTCGAAGCACGGAGGGCGCTGACGCGCGAGGGCATCCCTCGGTGTTGGCGCCTGACGCGCAAATCGGATCTCGCGGTGGTGCCCCGCCGCGGACGCCGTCGCCGGACCCCGCGAGTGGACATTTCCTGGTGTGGCAACGACCTTGGCCACCCGCGGTTTGGGCTGATTGTGCCGCGGCACGGTCAGACGGCAGTGGCCCGCAATCGAGTCCGGCGCCGCATCCGCGAGATCATGAGGCGAGCCATCCTCCCAGCTCTGGGTCCGATCGATGCGGTGATCCGGGTCCGGCCCCCTGCGTATCACGCGACCTTCCAACAGATCTCGCTTGATCTCGAGTCATGGGCGCACTCGCTTTCCGCCTGACACTCTGGCCCCGCGCGGCTGTGGCCGCCTTGATCCGAGTGTACCAGCTCGTGTCCTCGCCGTTTCCTTCACCTTGCCGCTACACGCCTACCTGCTCGGCATACGCGCTGGAGGCGGTGAGTCGGTACGGCGCTCTCAAGGGATGCTGGTTGGGGTTTCGTCGGATTCTCAGGTGCCACCCGTTCCGCGACGGTGGTGCGGACCCAGTGCCATGACGGTGACATAGATGGATCGTCGCACGTTGCTCGCGGTCGGCCTGATGCTCATCGTGGCTGTCTTGCCGTCGATCTTCCTGTCACCCAAGGAATTTCCGCAGACCACGGCTGTCGATAGCGCCGGATCGGTCGACACGGTTCGTGTCACACCACCGCCCGAACCACCCGTTCAGGTCCTCCAGCTGGAAGACTCGGTGCCACGCACCCCGCCACCGGTCGTCACAGCGCCGACAGTGATGGTGGAGTCGCCGCTCTACCGCTACGTGTTCTCGACGCGCGGAGGGCGCCTG
>JAOTWK010000447.1 GCA_029862935.1 Gemmatimonadota bacterium
CTGCGCTACGTGTATGGCCCTGGCCCCACCACGTACAACGACTTGGCGACCCTCAACGCTGCGATCGCAGCGGCCCTGCTCGTACAGGACACCACGATCACGATCGAGGTGCTGTATGACGTCGCCGCCGGCACAGGTGGTCAAGCCGTGAGCCTGACGTTCGAGGCGACGTCGACCCGCGACACCAACGTCTCGGACGACGTAGTCACCGATCTCACGCCTGCGGAGTCGATCGCGGTAGCGGTGGCGCCAGACAGCAACCTGGCGGCTGACCGGTTGCCGAACAGCCCGACGGTGGTGAACTACACGGCAACGTTCACGGTGACTAACAGCGGTGACGGACCGGAGACGTTCGACCTGGTTGGGTCGACGGATCCGGGTGGTGCCATCACCATCGTGTCGGTGAACGGCGGGACAGCCTCGATCGCGTTGGCAGCAACCGCGTCGCAGGGCGTCGACGTGGTCTACACGATCGGTGATGTGGCGGCCGGCGTGATTGACACGCTGATCCTCACAGCGACGGCGCAGACCGCACCGAACCCGAGTGATCGCGGACACTTCACGTACCGTGTGGTGAAGCCGTCGATCAGCGTAGCCAAAGACGTGTTCCAGGCGGACTCGACCAGTGCGATCGTTGGCGACAGTGTCGTGCCCAATGACGTGATCTGGTACATGATCACCGTGCAGAACACGGGGTCGGCCGAAGCGCAAAGTGTGCAGATCGTCGACACCCTGCCGGCGGAGCTCACGCTCGTGTCGGCAAACAGTCGCACTGCTGGGAATTGGACCATGACCACGGTCGATACCGTCAATGGCATTGTCGTGGCCGACTTGAACGCCGCTCTGCCGGCAACGGAGAGTCGCTACATCTGGATCCAGGCGCAGGTGAAGTAGTCCCTCGGTCACCTGTGCCATGACGTTCGGCGGATCCTCCAGGCATCGTGGGCGTAGAGCCCCGCCCGGCCGGTTGGCCGGGTGGGGGCTCTGCGTCCTTGTCCTGGTGCCCGCCACCCTCGCGGCCCAGTCCCCCACGCCGGCAGGTACGACCATCGGCAACTGGGCGCGCGTCACCTATCAGGGACCGAGCGGCCTCGTTGGTTCGGTCGTCTCGGATACTGTGTTTCTCACGGTCGGTCAGGTGGCCGGTCTCGACCTCGAGCCGCCACGCATGAGTGTGGCCGATCCGGGAGACACCGTCGTCTTCCAGCATGTCCTGGCAAACCTGGGCAACGGCACGGACAGCTTCACGGTGGCCGTGACGGAGCCTTCGGGATGGACGACGCGCACGTATAGAGATGAAAACCGCGACGGCGTGCTGGACGCTGCGGATACGGAAGTCACGGGACCTGTTGTGCTCGCCATGGCCGATACGGCCTGGCTGTTGGTGGCCATCGAGGTGCCGCCATTTGCGGCGGTGCGCGGGACCACCGACACGCTCGAGGTGCGAGCCACGAGTGAGGTGGACGGCTCGGCGACGGATGCCGTGGATGACGTGCTCGAGGTGCGCGACGTGGGTATCGTCGTGAGCCTCACCAAGACCGTCGATCGATTGTCAGCCACGATCGGCGATGTATTGACCTATACCATTACCTATAACGGCAGCGGGCCCAACTCGGCCGCGAACTTCGAGATTCGCGACCCCATTCCCCTCAAGACGTCGTATGTGCAGGGGACGCTGCGCTTGAACGGGTCCTCCCTGACCGACGCCACGGGAGACGATGCAGGCCACTACGACGGTGGCGGCAACCACGTCGTCTTCTCGATCGGCAGCATCGCGGGTGGGGATTCAGGAACCGTGTCCTTCCAGGTCCGGGTCGATGGGTAGACCGCGACGAACGCGCGCCGCGCCGGTTCGGATGAACTGGAAGTTGCCGCCCACGTGGGTGGCCTTTGTTGTTTTAATGGGCCTCATTCCAGCTGCTGGTAAGGCCCAAGATGTGGTCACGAACACGGCGAGCGCGGTCTATGAAACGCTCGCCGGGACCGATTCGGTGCAGTCCGATTCGGCGATCACGACCATCACGTACCCGGAAGCGGTGCTCGAGAAGCTTCTCGTCGGTCCCCAGATGGCGCGGATCGGCGAAGAGATCACCTACACGATCCGCTACGGCAACGCATCGGCCTCCGTGCCGCTGCGTGATGCCGCATTGAGCGACACGCTCCCGGACGGACTGGAGTTCGTTTCGGCAACTCCCGCGCCGCAGGTGAACGGGCAGATCCTGACCTGGTCACCGGGAGACCTCGCTCCCAACTCCATGTATGAGATGACGGTCCGTGTGCGGGTCGCCGCCGACGTGCGCGACACCGTGCAGGCCATGAACGTGACCGTGCTGTCCGGCTTGAACTCGGGCGTCATGATGGCGCAGGCTCCCGCAGTCGAGCTCATTGGTATCAACAGCGCGCAGCTCTCGCTCGAGAAGACGGCGGACCTCCTCGAAGTGGCCTTGGGTGAGACCGCGCCCTACACCCTGACACTCGAGAACACGGGTGTCGTGGCGCTCAGTGATCTCCGCATTCACGATTCTCTGCCCGAGGGAAGCCGGTACACGAACGGCAGTCTCTTGGGCGCTGACTCGATTCAGGCCAACGGCCGGAATCTCACGATCTTCGTCGCCGGTCCGCTCGCGCCGGGCGCGACCCATACGGTGCGCTACGCGACCGCGGTGGTATCGGCGGAAGAGGACGTGATCGAAAACACGGCGTACGCGACCGCCGAAGGTGGGTTTGTGCGCTCGGCCGACGTCGTTGCCTGGGTACAACTCAAGCGCGGTTGGCCGATGGCCACGCGCGCCGTGATCGGCAAGGTCTGGGTGGATCTCAACGACGACCGCCGGCAGAACGCGGGTGAGCCCGGCGTCGACGGCGTAGACATCTGGACCGACGACGGCGAAGTGGTTCGCACGGACTTGGACGGACGCTTCTCCCTGCGCAATCTCCGAGCGGGGCGGCACGGATTCCGATTGGACCCGGCGACGCTCCCGTTGGAGTACCGCGTGGAACGGCTGGGTCTCGCCGAGGACCTCGTGATTCGCGATGCCGACGGCTGGACCAGCCCGCGCGTCAACTTCCGATTGGTACCACGGTTGGGGCAGATCACCGAGGTCCGCGTGCCACTGGCGTGGAGCTTTGCGGCGGAGAATCTCTGCACGGCGATCCGCGATTCCGCCAACCGCGCGAATGCGGATCCCTTTGAGCTGCGACGCGTGCAGCCCCGGCTCGTGTCGTTCGACGTGACGGCACCGCAGCTCGTGCTGTCGGGCGTCACCTTCGAGCTGGCGAAAGCCGATCTGCGCGCCGAGTCGCACGCGGTGCTCGATCGCGTCGCGGCGACACTCGCTGAGCACCCCAACGTGACAGTCCAGATCTCGGGTCACACCGACATCACCGGAACGCGTGAGGTCAACACGGAGCTTGCCATCGCCCGCGCCAACTCGGTCTTGGCCTACCTCGCGTCACAGGGCGTCGATACGGCGCGGATGTCGACGCGTGGCTTCGGTCCCGACCGCCCGGTCGCGACCAACGACACGCCGGAGGGCCGTCAGCAGAACCGC
>JAOTWK010000340.1 GCA_029862935.1 Gemmatimonadota bacterium
GGTGAACCCACCCCCGATGAGGATCTTGCCGTCCGACTGAATCGCGATGGTTCGGACACCACCGTTGGGAGTGACCGTGAACGTCGTATCCAGGGAACCATCGAGACGCAGGCGGGCGATCCGGCCCTGGAGCGACCCGGCGATCTCCGTGAACCAGCCTCCGACCAGGATCTTGCCGTCGGGCTGAGCGACCAGTTCTGACACGTCGTCGTTTGCGCTCGGATCGAAGGAGCCATCGAGAGTTCCATCCGAGTGGAGTCGGGCAAGGTTGCTTCTCCCAACGGCGTCGACAGCTGCGAAGTCACCACCGATCAGGATCTTTCCGTCGGATTGGAGGGCGATCGCGTCTACTGAAATGCCGCTGACGTCGGGGTCGAACGAGAGATCGACGCTGCCATCGGGATTCAGTCGAGCGAGGAGATGGCGAGTGGCGCCGGCGACACTCGTGAACGATCCACCGATCAGTATCTTCCCATCTGCTTGTACGGCGATGGAAGAGACCAAGGCGTTGGGGGCAGGATCGAACGAGACATCGAGCGTCCCGTCGGAGTCCAATCTGGCGAAGGTGTTGCGGGCCACTCCATCGACGCTCGCAAAGCTGCCTCCGATCAAGATCTTCCCGTCGGATTGAGGGATAATTGACCATGCGAACGCCCCGAGTCCGCTGAGGCTCGGAGCGAACCCATCATCCGGAGATACCGCATGGCTTGCGACGCCAACCAGCACGAGAGTCAGAATCGTCACCAGAATGCGCGTGCGTGTCCATGAGAAACTGGAATCCCGCATTTGATCTCCTCCGCATTCTGCGGTGCTCGACTGGGAGCGCCGCAGGGGAGGCGAGAGGCCGGCGGCAGCCCCACTTCGATCTTGCAGAATCGCAGTCATCGGGTGTCCCGAAAACGCAGCGTGTATTAGCCGAGTCCGCGATCTGCTTCTGGGCAGTGTAAACTCCAAGGATCAGAAAGTGATAACTTTTTTATAAACAGTTATTTGAGCCTGGGGCTGAGATCGCCCCGATCGCCGAAATGCTTGCCGGCAAAGGGATTTGCCTCCCACCGCCGGCGCCTCGTCAGTTGACGGGGGGACGTAGTTGAATAGTTGAATCGGCAACGGGTTTCCCACAGGCGCGGGGGAGCCGTTCCCGACACGGTTCAGGCGGAACGGCTGTGACAACCGCACCCCGTATGCAGGGAGAACGATCCAGCTCGTCGCGTCGCAGATCGCGCGGTGGGACTTCCCCAATTGCGATGCGCTGTGGCACCGACATACCGGCGCCATGGGAATCTTGAAGCTCACGCTCTTTGTGCCCGAGCCCGGACGCTCGCTGCTGCTGGTGGCGGGGCTGGGATCGCGCGGGTCTGTGGCGTCGCCGGCACGGGGCGGAGCTCGAGAGATTATTGACCGCGGTGCCCTCGCACGGGTAGAAGGGGAGAGGCGGCAGCCCGCGGCGCCCACGCGAATGCTCGGAGAAGCGGGGGGCCTCTGTTGGTGGAATGGGACGGGAGCGCGCCAGGCAGAAAGAGGGAGTGCAAGATCATGAATTATCGATTGGCGATTTCGACTGTTGCGTTGCTCGCGGCGTCCATCGGGACACCACTCGGCGAGGCGAACGCCGCGGCACAGGGCGGAGGGCTCGGGTTCAATCTCTACTTCGGAGACCTGCACTCGCACACGTCGTACTCCGATGCCTGGGAGGGCACGCCGTGGGACGCCTACCAAGCTGCCAAGGATGCCGGTGCGGACTTCATGGCCACGACAGACCACGTCGCATTCTGGAACGCGTATACCGGGCTGGCCTTGGACCCAGAGGAGTGGGCCGACACCCTGGCGGCGGCGGACTACTACAACAGATCGAAGAAGTTCGTGGCGATGCCGGCTTACGAGACGTGGATGCTCGGACATCTCGGGGAGGTAAACGTATTCAACGTTCGAGATCTTCCCCCGAAGGAACAGCTGGGATATCGATTCGATCGGCTTCCTGACTTCTATGACTGGCTCGCGGAACAACCCGGTGGCATCGGCCAGTTCAACCACCCGTACTACATGACAGACGACTACGAGAACTACAGCCACTACTCTGAGTCCAGAGACCGCGCCATGAACCTCATCGAGGTGTGGAACACCGAGTTCACCGAGGACAGCTATGTCATGGCGTTGGATGCGGGCTGGCACCTGATGCCCACCGCCAACTCGGACACGCACAGTCCCGACTGGATTACGGGACTGCCGGTGCGCACGGTGCTGCTTGCGGGCAAGCGCACACCCGCCGAGCTCTACGGGGCCATGCGCGCGCGCAGGGGCTACGCGACGCTCGACCAGAACCTGCGCGTCGAGTACAGCCTGAACGGAGCGGTCATGGGCTCGATCCTGGCCTCGCCCATGGGTGTCTACACCGCCGAGATCCACATTGAGGATCCCGACGACAGCCCGGAGGACACCATTACACTCGTGGAGATCGTCTCGGACCACGGCGAGGTGGTGGCCAGCATGGCTGGAGACGACACTGTCTTCGACTGGAGCGTGACGCTCGAGTCCGGCACCGCGCGCTACTACTACGTCCGCGTGAGCACCGCGTCTGGGCTCGCCGGCGGAGACGGTGTGACGGCGTGGACGGCGCCGGTGTGGACGGGTCGCTGAGTCGCGGGGTCACCGCAGCAAGCACTTGAGTCGGGGGAGAGGAAGAGACCTACAAGTCATTGCTACACGCGAGCGTTATTCCAGGAAAGGAGTAACAAAGTCCAAGACATCTTCCCTGTCCATGCGGAAGACGCCGCCAGTTCCGCCGCAAGCCCAATTGAGGCCATAGGAGGTCACCCCGGCAATGATATTGGTGTCGTACAGGAAATTGGGCCCACCCGAGTCGCCGTAGCAGGTTCCACCGGTCGCAGTGTTGTTGGAGAGCAGCAAGGAGAAATCTCCCGTGAACCCTGTATTGATCTGGATCAGCTTGGGATGAGCCAACATGCGCACGCGGTCGGCTTGATCCTTCCAGGAGGCCGCATCGGGGAAGCTCTTCTGGGCACCGTAGCCGACCGAAGTGAATGTGATGTCCGGGTTGGTGACCTGGGAGGCCAATTCGTCGAGTTGATTCGCTTCGGGCAGCTCACCATACGTATCCATGCGGATCGGTTTCTTGAGGATGACAACGCCAATGTCATGGACATAGAATGGAGCGGCTTCATAGAGCGGATGAGCGTACCAAGATTGTGCTTCTACACTATTCTTGCCCTTGTATGGATAGTTGTTGTTCCCATTGTCGACATCTGATTCTGTGAATACTCGCATGCCGGAAAACGGTTCATCTGGATAGTTGGAGGTGCAGTGACCGGCGGTCAGCACCACGGTCGGCGAGAGCAAAGTGGCGCTGCAGCGATACATGGGCTCTCCGCCCACTTCCATGAGCAAGAGAACGACGTGCGGATGCGCGTCGCCATCGAGCTCACCATCGGTAACTGCGCTGGCAACGCCAGCTGCACTCATCACGAGCAGCAGTGAACATATCCACGCAATGGCAAGTCTCTTCATCTCCGGCTCCTTTGCTTCGGATCGAAATAGGATTGTTCGAATAGATCATTATTCCATCTTTCTCGTACTGCCGTCTGCTTATTTGTTGTGGTAGCGATGAGTCGCCACGGCGGAAACCTGCTCCGCGGGGCCGGGTGACTTCGCGGCGCAGGCAGCCGCGGACGCATCTTGAGGCTGGAGAAGCTGGCTTGTCCTGCTGGCGAAACCCGCGACGGAAAGTCGTTCCAGGAGCGTGACAGCGTGCGCACGGCTCCCGACGTGGATGGCGACGGGCTCCTCGACGTGGACGAGGCAAGCCTTGGATCCAACGCCCTGAACCCGGACAGCGACGGTGACGGATTCTCAGACGGAGAAGAAGTCCTCGTGCTGCAAACCGATCCGTTGGATGCGTCCGATCCTGCGCCCGTCGAGAAGCCAAGGCGGCCGGGCCGACGGCGCCGCTAAGCGGAGACGACCGAGCGAATTCCGATGCCCGAGCCCTCGCGCTGGCTGCTGCTGGCCGCGGGGCTGGGATGCCTGGTGGCGCTGTATTGGGTGCGGGGGCGCCGGTGAGCGGCGCTCCCCCATCTCTTACTCCGCGCAGAGCAACCCCCAGCAGACTTGATCACGCCGTGATGCTAGGGCTGACGCGCTTGACCGAGCACCTCGGCCGCAGCCTCGAGGCGGTGGAGCGCGTCGAGGCGTGGCTATTGCGCCGCGCGCTCGAGGCCAACCAACACCAGCGCGTGCGCACCGCCCGCCAGCTCGGCATCACCCGCGAGGGTCTGTACAAGAAGAGGCCCACCTCGACCGGGATCGCACGAGTCCTGCAAGATCGGAGGCTTGCGGGACTCTGCTTCTGATCGTCACCTATCCGCCGATTGGCGACCAGCTCTTAGT
>JAOTWK010000341.1 GCA_029862935.1 Gemmatimonadota bacterium
CAGGATGTCGCTGATGCATGGAGTACGTGTCCATGATCCACGCCATCACCCGCTCATTGGTGTTGACGTCGGGCGCCGGGATGTCGGATTCCGGCCCGAGCACGTCCAGCAGCGCGGCCGTGTACCGCCTGGTGATGCGCTCCAGTTCACTGATCGAGAGGTTGGCCGGATCGCAAATGACCCCACCCTTCGCACCACCGAAAGGAATGTTGACGACGGCGCACTTCCACGTCATCCACGCGGCGAGGGCTTTCACCTCGTCGAGGGTGACACGCATGTCGAACCGGATGCCACCCTTCCCTGGACCACGGGCCGTGTTGTGGACCACGCGGTACCCCGTGAAGACCTCGACTTCGGCATTGTCGAGTTGGATTGGCACTGCGACGATCATCTGCTTCTCGGGCATCCGCAGGACACGGTAGATCCCGGGATCGAGGTCAAGCAGCTCCGCCGCATGATCGAAACGGGCCATCATCGCCTCGAACGGGTTGTCCTCGTCGAGATGCGGATCCTTGTCCGGACCGATGATGTCTTTGGCCGTGCGCGGTTTGCGCCTTACCTCTGTTGGTCCACTCATCGCAGGTCGGCGGTCGTGCCGCCCCCGGGGTTCGGGTCGGGGTTCCACAGACCAGTGAGCTCCCCGACCGCGGCATCCAAAGCGGTTCCGACCGTGGCCTCGCCACGATCCCACTCGAGACCGAGCTGGGCGACCAGCGGCTCAGGCGCACCCGCCGGCCACCGGCTTCGGAGCTTCACTGCGTCTTTTTCGGTGACTACAACGTAATCAACCGCCTGCCTCCCGTGCAGGAGGCGGCGGATGTCGCGTTCGCCGTACCGATGATGGTCGGGAAACGGCACCAAGTGCACGTGCGCGCCGATCGCGCGACACTGGCGTGCGAAGGCATCGGGATCGGCAATCCCTGCGCCGGCAACGACGCGGGCGCCGTTCAAAGCTCCGAGTGCGACCGGCGTGTCACTGAGGAGCTCACGAAAGCCACTGAGGCCGAGATGCGCTACGGCGAACTTGGCGTGCGGTGCAACCTGGTGCGCGCGCTGCGCCGTGCTGAGCGCTGTGTCGAGCGACGCCCACTTGCGCGTCACCACCACGAGGTCCGCCCGCCGAAGCGCGGGCCAGCCTTCTCGCCACGGACCGGCCGGCAAGGTCCAGCGAACCGCGCGGCTCGATTCCGCACTCACGACGGCAATGTTGAGGTCGCGTCCGACGTCCAGTCGCTGGTAGGCATCGTCCATGACGATCACCTGGGCCCCGCGAGCCACCGCTGTGCGGGCTGCGGCCAGCCGGTCGGGATCTTCGACGACGATCACCTGCGGAAGGTGCCGTCGATGGACCTCGCCTTCGTCACCGCCGTATCCACGCAGCACGATGGCGGAGCGCATTCCCCGATCGGCGTAGTAGCGGGCAATCCAGCTCGACAAGGGTGTCTTGCCAGATCCACCCACCGTCAGGTTGCCGACGGCGATCGTGGGCACGGTGGGAATGCCCACTGGGAGCAGTCGCGAGCCATAGGCCCGGGCGCGCAGCGACGCCACAAACCGGTAGAAGATCGAAGGTGGGAGTAGTGCCAGACGAGTCACCCGCGCGCTCGGCGCCCGCGACGCCCACAACCACCGTGTCACGCGATGCATCGGGCCTCGATTTCGGCGTCGCCGATCGCGCGCTCCAGGCCGTCGCGCCCCCCTCCCGGATCACCCGTTCGCGGAACCGCGAGCGGAGCGCCGTACACCACCCGCACTCGCGCGAACGGTCGCGGGACCATGAACCCGTCCCAGGAGCGGACCCGCCATGCGGACGTCGCGGCGGCCGCAACGGGAATGATGCTCGCCCCTGTGCCTCGGGCCGCCGCGAGCACCCCCGCTTTTGCCACCCGCGCAGGTCCCCGAGGACCATCGGGCGTCACGGCTCCGTCGCCACCCGCTTGGAGCACCCGGACCAGCCGCCGCAGGCCGGCGCTCCCACCTCGGGTACTGGAGCCGTACGCGATGCCGTAGCCCCAACGCTCAGCCGCTCGAGCCAGGAGCTTTCCGTCCCCATGAGCGCTGACGAGCAGTGTGATGGGTTGCCGTCGACGGTGCCAGAGGGGTACGAGCAGTTGCCCGTGCCACACGGCGAAGAGCACCGGAGATCCCGACGCTCGAGCGGCAGTGATGTGTTCCTCACCAACGGCCTCGATACGCCACGTCCGGGCGAGTGCCCGGACAAAGCCGTGGCCGATCCATCCCAATGCGCGCTTCATGCGGCGTACCGCAGGGTCAACTCGGCAACCCGTCGGGCAGCCCCGGGTGTCCCGAGCGCGCGCCGGATGCCATCGAATTCCTCTCGCTGCCGAGCCGCCACGGCTTCGCCTTCGAACAAATCGGCGATGCGCTGGCCGAGGATGGCGGGGCGGACCTGCCCCTGCAGGCACTCTGGAGCCACATCGCGCTGGGCGAGCAGATTCACCAACCCGACGTGCGGCACCCGCACCAGTCGGCGTGCTACGGCAAAGGTCAGTGGATGCATGCGGTAGGCAATCACCATCGGCACGTTGGCGAGCGCCGCCTGGAGCGTGCTCGTTCCCGATTTGCAGAGCGCGACATCGGCGGCGGCCAGCACTGTTCGTGCGTCGTCGTGGAACACGAACTGGGAGTTGGCGGTTGAGAGCTCCAATGCCGGACCTGCCACGACGACCCGTAGTCCCGGGAGGTCACGGCACAATCGCCGTGCCGTGTCGCGGAACGGTTCCCAGTGCCGTCGCTGCTCCACCGGCCGGCTCCCGGGAAACAGGGCCAAGACCCGATCGAACGACGTGAGGCCGAGCCGCCGGCGCGCATCGTCCCGATCAGGTGAGGGAGGATCGTCGAGGAGCGGATGACTCACGAAGGTGGTGGGGATGCCGTGCTCGCGGAACAGCGCCTCCTCGAACGGCAGGATGACGGCCAGGTGGCGCACGCAGCGCCGGAGGGTCGCGAACCGCCAGCGGCCCCACGCCCAGAGCTGCGGCGCGATGTAATAGATGACCGGGACACCTCGGGCGGTGAGTGCTCCCGCCAGCCTGAGATGAAACCCTGGGTAATCGACGAGGATCGCGGCGTCGTATCGATGTGAAGCGACGCGCCGCTCCACTGCCCGCAGGAGTCGCCAATGCGCAGGAATCACGCCCGCCGCTTCGGCCAGCCCCATCGCCGAGAGGCGTTCGCTCCGCTCCAGCAGTTCGACTCCGCTCTCCGCCAACCGCGGGCCGCCGACGCCGTCGACAGTGAGATCGGGAATCACGTGGCGGAGCGCCGTGACCACCGACGCGGCGTGCCGATCTCCGGACGGCTCACCCGCCGAAACGAAGAGTCGGTTCACACCAAGACTCCACGCTCCGACCGCGCGACGAAGTCCACCAACCGCAGCACCTCCGGAGCCTGATTCGGGTCGGCTCGAAGCATCCTGGCGGCTTCAGAAGGCGTCAGGTCGGAGTTGAACAGAAGCCGGTACGCGTGCTTGAGCGCGAGGCGGACCTCGTCCGAGAACCCAGCACGCGTGAGGGCAATGGTATTGATCCCGAACAGCTTCAGCGGATTACCGACCGCCCGGGTGAAGGGTGGCACGTCTTGCGGCACCCGCGAGCCGCCTCCGACGAACGCGTACGTCCCGATGCGGACAAACTGGTGGACGGGACAGAGACCGCTGACGAAGGCGTGCGACTCGACGTGTACATGCCCAGCGAGTTGAACCATGTTGGCGATCGTGACCCCGTCCTCGATGATGCAGTCGTGCGCGACATGCACGTACGTCATGAGGAAGCATCCCGCCCCGATCCTGGTCACCCCCGAGGCTTCGGTAGCGCGATGGAGGGTGGCGTATTCGCGGATGACGGTGTCGTCACCCACTTCGAGCCAGGTATCGGTCCCTTTGAACTTCCGGTCCTGAGGAGCGGCGCCGAGGACGCTCCCGGCCCCGACGGAGCAGCCCGCCCCGAGCCGGGTGTTCCGCTCGATCACCGCGTGCGGTCCGACGTGGGTGCCCGTGCCGATCCATACGTCGGGACCGATGACGGCAAAAGGCCCGATCGAAACACCGTCGCCCAGGTGCGCCCCGGGATCGACCAGCGCCGTTGGATGCACGACGTGGCTCATCGGTCCACGATGGCCGCCATCATCTCTGCTTCCGCCACCGGCTGGCCATCCACGTAGGCGATCCCCTTCATCGCGCACGTCCGGCCTCTGAACTTGACCATTTCGACCTCGAGCCGGAGTTGATCGCCAGGGATCACGGGCTTGCGGAACTTCACGCCGTCGATGGACATGAAGTACACCACCTTGTTGCCCGAAGCGTCCACCTTGTCCAAGAGCAGCATGCCCCCGGTTTGCGCCATCGCTTCCACGATGAGCACACCCGGCATGACGGGATG
>JAOTWK010000342.1 GCA_029862935.1 Gemmatimonadota bacterium
GTACGTCGTTCCTCGGTAATCGAACCATGTTCCGGGACATCGTAAGCCTTCCGGCGGGGCACACGCTGGTGGTCCAAGATCGGACGACGGATGTGCGGCAGTACTGGGACGTGGCGGTCGGCGGTTCGGATGACGATGGTACGACGGTGGACGAGTACGCTGCCCACACCCGCGCCTTGCTTGACGACTCAGTCCGCCTGCAATTGATGAGCGACGTGCCCTTCGGCTCGCTCCTGAGCGGCGGGCTCGATTCGAGCAT
This sequence comes from Gemmatimonadota bacterium, assembly GCA_029862935.1. The sequence goes on from JAOTWK010000342.1 coordinate 260, forward strand.
CGTGTCGGCCGTCGCGACGCAACATGTGAGCGAACAGCTCAAGACCTTTTCGATGGAGTACTCCAAGAACGTCGAGATGAATCGGGCCGGCTCGGACGTCGAGTACGCGCGGCTCATGGCGCAGACGTTCGGTACAGATCACCACGAGTTTCTCTTCACGCCGGAGGAGTACCACGACTGCCACGAGCAAGCTACCTGGCACCTGGAAAAGCCGGTCGAGTTGACCACACCATCACTCTTCCTGCTGCACAAGAGCCTCAAGCCTCACATTACGGTGGTTCTGTCGGGCGAGGGGGCGGACGAGCTGTTCGGCGGGTACTACTTCTTCCTACGGGACGCTCAACAGAACGCCGTGACGGAGTTTCCCTGGGCACCGTATTTCCGAGAGGTGTCTCAGCTGTTGGATCCGGAGCTGGCGGTGGCGACGCAGTTTCAGGCCCGTATGCGCCAGGGATTGGACGACCTGTTGAGCCGCGCCCCGGGCACGGACTTCCTCAATCGGGTCCTCTACATGTTCGTGAAGGTGTATCTGCTCGAGATGCTCGAGCGACAGGACAAAGCCAGCATGGCCTGGAGTGTCGAAGCCCGGGTTCCCTACCTCGATCACCGACTGGTGGAGTACGTGTTCCGGATGCCATCGCAGTGGAAGCTCCACAACGGCGACGAAAAGTTCATTCTCAAGCAGGCCTTCGAAGGCCTCCTCCCCGCTCAAGTGCGACAGCGCAAAAAGAAGCCGTTCCCATTTCCAGTAGATCCACGGTCACTGTACGAGCAGCGTGGTATGGCGAATGAGCTGGTGCAGTGCGGGACCTCGCGCATCAGCCCGTACTTCGACAAGAAGAAAGTCGGAGACTTCCTCCACAAACGGAACGAATTCTCTGGCATCGACAGTCTCGCCGTCTTCAGAACGTCATTTGCCCTGATTGCCTTGGACCGGTGGCACCAGGCCTTTAGGATCTGAGTCTATGGACTACACACGCATCCAACGCGAGGCAATCGATGGAGCCGCCGAGATCGTCAGAAGAGAGCTCGCGCCCATCGCCTCAGAAATCGACCGGAATGAGGAGTTTCCGCTCGAAGCGGTTCGAGCCCTTGGACGTGCCGGACTGCTCGGGGTTCCGTACCCCGGCGAATTCGGAGGCGCTGGCCTGGACTACGTGACCTACTCCGGGGTCATACGAGAAATTGCGCGGGTCTGTGCGTCGACCGCCATGACTGTGGTGGCTCATAGCACGCTGACCGGCTATCCCATCTATCGCTTCGGTACGCCCGAGCAGAAGGAGCGTTTCCTCATTCCGCTCGCCTCCGGGACAGTCCTGGGTGCCTATGCCTCCACCGAGCCTGGCGCCGGGTCCGACCTCGCCGGCATCCAGACCACAGCCGTCGAGCGGGGTGACCATTTCGTCCTCAACGGGTCCAAAGTGTTCATCACCAACGCCAATTATGCCGACCTCTTCATCGTCGCGGCAACGACCGCCGCCGGGCAGGGTGCGTTGGGATTGAGCGTCTTCATCGTGGAGAAGGAGACACCCGGCTTCCGTACCTCGGGCAAGCACGAGCGCAAGCTTGGCATGCGTGCTTCGGACACCGGGGAACTGATCTTCGAAGATGCGCTGGTGCCGCGCGGCAATCTCATCGGCAAGAAGAACTTCGGACTCAAGATCCTGCACGATACCCTCGTGACAGCCCGTATCGGGATGGCGTCCATTGCGCTTGGGATCGGGGAGATCGCGCTCGATCATTGTCTCGATTACGTGAAGGAACGGAAGCAGTTCGGCGAGGTTCTAGCCAAGTTCCAGACGATTCGGAACATGCTTGCGGACATGGAACTGGGAATCAGCGCTGCCCGGCTGCTCGTGCACAATGCGGCCAGTCTCAAGGATCACAGCTCCAACGTTACCAAGGCAGCATCTGAAGCCAAGCTGTTCGCATCCGAGATGGCAACCAAAGTCACCAAAGACGCCATCCAGATCTTCGGCGGGTACGGGTACATGTGCGACTACCCCCTGGAACGCTACTTCCGGGACGCCAAGTTGACGGAAATCGGGGACGGCACGTCAGAAATGCAGCGGTTGATCATTGCTGACGAGCTGCTCAAGCGTCACGTCTAGTCGACATCGGTTGTCTCTGTCGGCGCCACCCCGTCATTCCCTCGAGGAACTTGTCGGAGCTCGAGCCTCATCCATGACCGCGAGGCCAGCCTCAGGCATTCTGTTCACGCACATCATAGCTGACTCGTTGCATATTCACTTGCTCAGAGCGAGGACATGGCACGCATTCGCGCGTTGATTGAGGACGACATTCCACAAGTCGCTGCCCTGCGAAGCCAAGTCTTCCAGTGGAGACGCGAAGACTCGTCCGCCACACGAGAGGAAGCCATTCGCAGGGTCTACTTCCATAATCCGTTCGTTGATGCATCAACACCGTCTCTGGTATTGGAAGACGCCCGCGAGGGAGTAGTCGGTTTCATGGGCGTGTCTGGACGGAGATTCCGCTTGGGCGACAGCGAAGTGCGCGGCGCCGTAAGCTCCAGCTTCATGGTGGCCGAGCGCTGGCGGGGCTTGAGTGGAATACAGCTCCTGAAGCAGTTCCTGGCTGGGCCACAAGATTTGGCTTTTGTGGACACGCCGAACGAGTCAGCGTTGGATCTCTGGGCTCGTCTGGGCACGGTCACCGCCGCCCGTGAGAGCCTCTTTTGGGTGCGCGCACTGCGGCCAATCCGCCACGCCGTGGGTCAACTGCGAGGCGGATCTCTGTCGCTGATCGCCCGCGCGCTGACACGGCCACTTGCGATGAGCCTCGACGCGTTCGCGGTTCGCGCGAAAGCGACCCCTTTTCACCTTTCCGTCCCGGAATCTCGTGAAGAGCCCCTGACTCCCAGAGACTTGGTGCGTTGTTTGGCGGACCTCGGGATCAAAGGCTGCTTGGTACCGGTCTACGACGAGCGGATGTTGGATTGGCTGTTCCGAAATCTCGAACGGGCTCCCAAGGGAAACATGCTCCGCAAGGTTTTAGTCCGGGCGAACACTGGCGAGGTGATCGGCTGGTACATCCGCATTGCCAACCCCGGTGGAGTGAGCAATGTGATTCAGCTTGGGGCCCGAGAGGATCGGTACGGTGATCTGCTTCACCATCTGTTCTACACGGCCTGGAAGGAAGGCTCGGTAGCCCTAACGGGGCGAGCACATGGCTATTCTTGGGAGCATCTGTCGCGGCGAGGATGTGTCTTCTCGAGGAGAACTAACCAGCTGCTGATCCACACTCGGCGGAGTGAGGTTCTAACCGCATTCGAACAGGGGCTGGTTCACCTGTCGCGCCTCGAGGGAGAGTGGTGGATGAACCAACTGAGTGATGCGTGATGGTTGTTCGTGCCTCATCACCGACATCGCCATCCAAGCCCTCCTGGACCGTCTGCTTCAACAGCTGAAAGCTGACGGCTAATAGCCGATCGCTCCAATGCGTCAGAGCGACAGCATACCCATCGCCTGCTCATCGCCCTCCCGACATCGCCCTACCTCGCCGTCAAGGTCGTCTTCTGACCCCCTTGTGCGTCCTCGACTGTCCGCCCTTCGCAGTCGTCGCAATGTCAGAATCGTCAGACGACCCCAAGTGCCCCAATCGCTGACGGTTACCACGCCGGTTACGTAATCGGAACATTTTGGACGTCTCTGCCGAATCCACATCCGTCCGCAGATCTCGTAACACCAATTCCTACAACGACCTAGGCATCCTCCTCCGCTGACATGCCGGCGGCACGTTGCGTGCGATCCAATGCGCTCACTGTTAGCCCGCAGCGCTTGAGGATCGGGTTCACGACTCTGGGAGACACCATGAGGCATTCGGCCGAGCGTTGGATCGTGCTGAGGGCGCTGATCGCATGAGTGTAGTGGGGACTGCGAAAGCGACACGCGCGCTCATCGGTCGCTGTCCCCTGCGGGGACGCATTGCTCTCGGCGTCGTTGCCGTGATCGCTGCGCTTTCCTCCTTCATCTATTTGTACTTCCCGGCACAGCTCGAGCGCCAGGCAGTGGAGGGACTGGCCAACAGGGCGCGAAGCATGGCGCGAGTGACGGCCTACACCGTGGCGCCAGCCTTGGACTTCGGCGACGTGCTCGCTGCCCACGAGAGTTTGC
>JAOTWK010000344.1 GCA_029862935.1 Gemmatimonadota bacterium
TGCAAGAGCTCAGGGCCAAGGGCAGGGCAGACGGAGTGGACGACGTGGAGTTTACGTCATTCGAGGAAGGCCGCTGTGTGCAGATGCTCCACGTCGGTCCCTATGACAAAGAAGACGAGACCGTCCAGCAGATGCTCGGATTCGCTCGGTCAAAGAACCTCACCTACAAGGGCCCGCACCACGAGATCTATCTGTCCGATCCGCGTCGGGTGGCACCGGAGAAGCTCCGGACGATCCTTCGATTACCGGTGGCGTAGCGGCGGTCGGGCGGTCAGGTGTTTTGACCCGGCCGCCCAACCGCCAGACCGTCTGGTCCTCACATTCCCGGCGGGGCTGTGGTCATGCGACCATGGCTGTACATCGAGTCCTTGTGCTCGAAACACCAACTCTGCCAGTCCGCGATGGCCGTGGGGTAGCGCGCGTTGATCCGCGAGATGAGCTCCGAGAACGCCTCGAGGAACCCGGACATCGTCTCGGCGTTGTACCAGTTGACGACGTTCCATTCGTCGCCCCACGCGTGATACGCGGTGCCGGCCGCCCAGAGCTTGCCCTCGTTCACCAACTCCTGTGCGATCGGAATGGTGGCGGAGTCAGCGAATGCGCGAATGGCGCTCTGCTTGTCCAGCTGGCACTTGTTCTGCGAGATGACCAAGACGCCTTGCGCGGATGTCAGGGTCGGTACTGCGAGACTCAGAAAGACCACTGCGAAAACGATGCGACGCATGATGCGCTCCTTGGGAGGGATGTCGCGCAAAACTACGGGTCCCTTCGCGGCGGCGGAAGACCGCCGCGCGGCAATCCGGAGTATCTTGTTCGGCGGCAAAGAGGTCAGGCGGTCGTAGCCGAACGGCGAGAGGTAATCGATGAAGCGTGGTGTACTGTCCTTGCTCGCAGCGCTGGTGGTTGTCGCGTCACACGGTACGGTCCATGCCCAGCAGGACTGCTGCCGATTGATCGCGTCCGAGGTGGCGCTGCGCTACCGGGTGGCGGCACTTGCCGAGCGGCGGTTCACACACCGACAGCTGTGGGACGCGCTCGCACCGTTTCTCGGCCGCGGAGGGGTGCGCGCGACCGAGATCGGGCGCTCGGTGCAGGGGAGGGCCCTGCGAGCGATCAGCTTCGGAACCGGGCCGACGCGCGTGCTCCTGTGGTCGCAGATGCACGGTGACGAGTCGACAGCGACCATGGCCCTGGCCGACATTGTGCGCTTCTTGGCTGAGGGGGGCGACGCGCCACTCCGACGGGTGATCCGGGAGCGATTGACGGTCGTCATGATCCCGATGCTCAATCCGGACGGTGCGGAACGTTTCCAGCGGCGCAATGCCGTCGGGGTCGACATCAACCGTGACGCGCGACGGTTGGCAACGCCCGAGGCGCGGGCGCTCAAGGCGCTGCGCGACAGCCTGCGCCCGGACTTTGGATTCAATCTGCACGACCAGGGAGCGCGCAATACCGTTGGTGAGAATGGGTTGCCAGTGGCTATTGCGCTTCTTGCCCCCGCCGCCGACTCGGCGCGGTCCTTTGGCCCCGTACGTGACCGCGCGCGGCAGTTGGCGGCGCTCCTGATCGCCGCGGCGGGCGATGTCATTGCGGGCCGCGTGGCCAAGTACGACGATACCTTCAACCCGCGAGCGTTCGGCGATCTCATTCAGCAGTGGGGCACGAGCACGATCTTGATCGAGAGTGGCGCACTGCCCGATGATCCACAGAAGCAGCACCTGCGGGGCATCAATGTCATGCTCGTGCTCACGGCGCTCGAAGCGATCGCCACCGAGCGGTACACTGCAGTCGATATCGAGCGGTATGAGACTGTGCCGTTCAATCGCGGTGTGCCGAGCGACGTGTTGCTCTCGGGCGGACAGGTCGTGGTCCCGAACGGCGAGCCGCTCCGGCTCGACATCGCGCTTCGGTACGAAGATCCTGTGGCACGACGCGGTCTCGTTGTGGAGGAGATTGGCGATCTCACCGGTGCGCAGGGCATGGACACGGTGGACGTGCGCGGGCTGTTTCTCCACGTCGAAACCACGACCACACAGGATCCCGATGACTGGTGGCTGCTGCCCGATCAGGAGATCACCGTGACGGTACGACGAGGCCCAGGCGTTGAGTCGGAGATGGTCGCACGATTGCCTGAACCCAAGCAAGGGAGTTGAGATGCACGATGCCGGCGCGGACGTCCCTACCGGCCTCACCGATCTCGTCGACTACCAGGCCGACGCAATCGTCAGCAAGGTGCTGGCGAAGTCGAAGGCCGGAAACGTGACGCTCTTTGCTTTCGCTGCGGGGCAGGAGCTGAGCGAGCACACCACCCCGCACGAGGCACTGGCGTATGTGGTGGACGGCGCAGCCGAGATCGGAATAGGTGGAGCACCCCATCGAGTCGCGGCGGGCGAGCTCGTGCGGCTCCCGCCCAACGTCCCCCATTGGGTCAAGGCCCTTGATCGCTTCAAGATGCTGCTCATCATGTTGCGGGAGCCGACCAGCTGATGTGACCGGGACGCCTTGCGTTTGGTGGCCGGCACAACATCTTCCCCGTCCGAGAAGCGTCACCCCTCCCACTATCACAGGAGCAGCCGTATGCGCCGCACCCTCCCACTTGTTGTCGCCGCCATCTTGCTTGCCCCGACGGCGACATCTGCTCAGCAGTGGTCGTCCGCCCAGGCGGACGTCTGGAAGAATGTCGAGGCGTACTGGGACCTCTATGCTCGAGAGGACGTTACCGGTTTTCTCAGCTATTTCCACGAGGACTTCAGCGGGTGGTCGGCCGGTGACCCAATACCCACCACGAAGGCGGACCGCGCCAAGGGCATGCGGCGGGCGTTCGAGACTTCGAACGTCGTCTACTATCACATCAAGCCGGTCGATATCCGCGTGCACGGTCAGGTGGCGATCGTGCATTACTTCTTCTGGATGACGGTCCAAGATCCCACCGGTGAGGAAAGCTCCACGCAGGGGCACTGGACCGACATTCTCATGCGGCAGGGGAACCGTTGGGTGATGATCGGTGATGCCGGGGGCATGGCGGACGGGGGGTAACGGAGATCACGGCCGCTAACACGCAAAACGCCCGGCCACTCGGCCGGGCGTTTTGTGTGTCGGGCTCCGACCCCACCTCCCGTACGGGGGTCCGGTTCGGTCTCGAGCGTCAGCTCGCCGGCGGAATACGGAGCACCTGGCCAGGATAGATCAGGTTGGGATCGGTCAGCATCGGCTTGTTGGCCTCGAAGATGACCGGGTACTTCATGGCGTCGCCGTACGCCTCTTTGGCGATCTTGGACAGCGAGTCGCCTTTCTGCACCGTGTAGAACTTCGCCTCGGCCTCCGGCGATGCAACTTCCATCTGATCGTCGACCTGGGCTACGCCGTCGGTGTTCCCCAGCGCGAGCACGACCTTCTCGCGGTCGGCCTGCGACTTGGCTTTTCCGGTGACCGTGGCCACCCCATCATCGTACTTGACCTTGAGGCCCTCGACGTCGAGGCCGAGACTCATGACGTAACGAAGCAACTTGTTGCCCTTGATCAGCTCGTTGCGCTCCTCGTCCTTCTTCGCCTCTTCCTTTCGGCCGGCGCCCTTGATGAAATCGAACAAGCCCACGTGTGTCTCCTTGTTAATGAGTGCGTTGCAGGGTACTCAGATTACTTGCGGCCGAACAGCCCGCCGAGCAGTCCCTTGCCCATGCCAGCGATATCGTCGACGATGCTGCCGTCTCCGTCCTGGTCGAGCAGTTTTCCGAGCATGCCCATGGCCGGGTTGGATCGTTCTACAGTTTGCTGCTCGGCGCCCAACAGGCTCGCCAGGCTACCGGCGTTGAGGCCCTGCTGCCGCTTCTGCTGTCCCACCGCACCCAACACGACCGGCGCCAACATCGGCAATAGTTTGGTGATCATTGCTGGGTCGAGCCCGCTGGCCTTGCCGATGCCACTCTCAACTGCGTTCCGCTTGGCGCCGAGGAGGTGTCCCAGAATGCCGTTACCGTCTGTGACGTCAGGCTTGTCCAGGAAACCGTCGAGGTTGTTCAGGATCGCTCCGTCGTGTTTGCTGAGTGCGCGATCCAGGGCCTCGGCACCTTGCGGCTGCGAGGAATTGCGCGCCAGTGCGCTCAGTAGGACAGGTAACGCCGCACCGACGGCGTTCTTGGTGGCCGCCTGATCCGCGCCTATCTGGCCACTCAGCTTGCCGAGCCGTTGGTCCGAGCCGAGCTGCTGAGTCAACATTTCCAGAAGTGATGACATCGAGAATCTCCAGTGTGAGTCGAAAGTCATGATTCCGCGTGCGCGTGCCGAGTTCGGCCACGCGGAACTGATTACGCCCCTTGAAAGGCAACTCCCGTACCGGCTCGAAACCTAGGAAAACTGGGGGCTTTTGTGCCG
>JAOTWK010000345.1 GCA_029862935.1 Gemmatimonadota bacterium
CAAGAACAGGCTCTTGTACTTCCCCGAGAACGACGACCCCGCGCGATCTTCGAGCATCGACGAGCTGCGCACGATGAGCGGCCGGTCGTCGAAATCGTCGAGCACGGCGGACAGGCCTTTGGTGATCTCCGAGGTGAACCGCGAGTTCTTGAAGAACTGGATGACGAACGGGTAGTCGCGACGCACCCGATCGATCGGCATGTACTTGCGGTCATAGACCTCGTTCAGGCCGTTCGATCGGATGAAGTCCAGTATGCCATCGGAGGCGACGTACCAAGTGCGGGGGAACTTGACGTTCCGGAAGAGGTCGGCGTACTCGGTGGCGGACCCCACGATCTTCTCCGCCTGGAACAGCCCGGCGGCCTTACCGCCGAGTTTCCCCTGGCTTCGTGGCGGATAAACGACCCGAGGCATCAGATCGTAGAAATCCCTGACCGTCACGTGTTTCTTGGCCACGTTGATGAAGTCGAGCTGATCGAGGAACACCCGCCGCAGGAGCCCCACCTTGATGCTGGTGCGAAAAGCGAGCGAGAGCTGGGACTCGTCGACTGCCGCATTCCGATAGCGGAGCACGGCGTCGCCGATCTCGTTCATGGTTGTCGCCTGATTCTCGAGACCATGGAGCAGGAACACGCACTTGTCTTCGTTGATCCACGACTGAATGACCGAGACGATTTCCGTCTCGCTCAGATGGCGGCCGGCCAGTTCGAACGTCCGCTCCACGAGGCTGGGTGTGGGGCGCAACGCGTGTCGCTGCTGTGGTCGGTTCTCGTCCCACCCCGCGTTCCCGCCGCGGGCGCCCGGCAATTCCTCGTGCAGCAGCTTGCCGGCCTCTTCGATGCCGGTCCAGCAGAGGTGGCGGACCATCCTGCGCGTGATGCGCTTGAGAAGCTCCTGGTCGGTTCGCATCAGAAACTCGACCAGCACCCGCCACGATCGTCGCTCGCGACTGGTGAGCTTCGCCACGACCCGCTCCCAGCTCTCTCGGTCCTGGCGAAGCCCCCGCTGCATTGCCCAGAGAGCAATACGCTCCGCGATGGCATCGATGAGCCGCCGTTCCTCCTTGAGGAACGGACCTTCGTAGAGTACCGGTCGTTCCTCCCGATAGGATACGGCGACGGTCCCTGTGACCTCTCCCTGCACCCGAATGTCCGTCTCCAAGGTCCAGGGGGTCGAGACGTGATCATCCGACTGATACGTGTTCCGGCCCATGGTAATCCTGGCCTGGCAGATGTCCGGGTACTTCCAGCCGGCCGGGATGACCAGGATCAGCTGATTGAAGACGTCCGCTTCTTCATGCGCGGCCCGCCCGCTGAGGATCTCGTCGATCCGGTAGAGGCAGTTGAGTTCCTTGGCCCGCTCCTGCAGGTCTTCCAATAGCTGTTCAGCGGACCGGTCAGGACTGATCACGCGCACCGTCCTCGTTGGCGAGTGCTCGGTACCATACTGCACCACGGCCGGCCCGGCCGTCCACCTTGACCAGCAGCGGGCCCGCAGTGCGGATGTGCCGGACGAACTCCGTTTCGGCGACGGCCTCGTTCCCGTCGAGCCACTGCCAATCGATTCCGGGTGCCGTGTCGTGAGGTACCGAGAAGTAGCTCACCTGGAAGCTCGAGATATTGTGGAAGAAATGCGAGCCCTGGCTGGCTTCGATCATCATGTCGGGCCGGGTGGCCTCTACGATGGCCTTGGCCCCGCAGATCTGCCCCCATTTCACGGGGATCCCGAGCCAGGGATCTGCGCTTCCCCATCGGCCAAAACCGATCAGCAGGTAGGGGCGCTCCTGATCCAACAGTCGCGCATTCATCTTTTCCAGCTGCTCACCAACCGTGCGCGTGTGACGGGTCTCGAACACCTCGGGCTTCACGTAGACCACGTCTTCGATGGTCTCGACGACGCCGTTGCCCATCACGTGGCGCGAAGCGAGCAGCACGTTGGGGGAATCGAGCTCGCTCTCGTCAACGTGGACCTCGTCGTCGGACACCACCATCGGGCGGATTTGGAGAAATCCGAGGTGTGGCTTGGAGCCCGCAGTTTTGGGGAAGGTCATCGCAAACTCAATTTCGACGTCGCGCCCCGAGGCGCTCTCGCAGGAGCCGAGCAGCGAGCGGACCACCGAGTTGAGCGGGTACTGCTCGAGCACGAGCAACGGGGCGAAGTTGAGAATCCGTGGTCCTGCGGGCCCGACGCCCGGCGTCACGCGGTCGGAGTCGGCAACGTATGTCGACGCCGAGTAGCGCAGGGTGCCGTCGTACTCCGCCTCACGAAGGCCTGCCTGAGCCAGATACTCCGTTTCGGCTATCGGGTCGTACGGCGGTGCCTTCCCGACATTGACCGCCCAGAACTCCTTCTGGGTCACGGCGAGGAGGTCTCTCGGCGAGCTGTAGGGCGGTGGGGATTTGGGCCTGGCGGGCGAATAGGAGTAACACAGACCACCGTCGACGATGGTCTTGCCGAGACCGAGGGCCAAATCGACCACGCCCTCGTCTCGATCGGCGCCGCCTGTAGGATAGAAATTGAACGAGCGCGCGACCCCGGAGACCTCTGGGTAAAACCGGTCGCCGTGCCGTTGGCCCACCACCTCCTGAAGGATCACGGCCATCTTCTCCTCGCCACCGGGCGTGCGGGATGACCGGCGATAGTCGCGGGCCGATTTGAAGAAGGTCGAGGCATAGACGAACTTCAACGCCTCCACCAGCCGCTGGAATCGAGTGGCGCTGTCTGGCTGGTTGTTCGGCGTCATCTTCGTCTCGTAGACGCCGGCGAAGGGGTGGAGCAACGCATCCTCGAGCAGGCTGGAAGAGCGCACCGCGAGTGGCGCGCGGATCAGATCCGCCAGTGTCCGCAGATCGCCGAGGATCTCTGTCGGAAGGTCCCCCTGCTGGAACGCGTGGGCGATGCGCTCGTCGGGGAGGTCGGAGGAGGCGATCTCGTCGAGGTGGTTCCGTTCCAGGAACGCATCGAATACGTCGGTCGCCACCACGGCAAATCTGGGAATGCCGACTTCGATCTGGGGGTCGGTGCGGGGTCCGAACCCCGCGTGCAGCATCTTCCGAACCGAGACGAGGCCCCGGGCCTTTCCACCGATCTCCCCGTGTCCAATGCGTCCCGGAGTGCCGTCGGATCCGAAGGCATCCCGGTCGAACGGGGCGAGGTCATGTCTGTTCCGAGCGTATCGGTCCATGGCGGCAGCCGGCGGGTGGCTATCCCTGGATCCAGCCGCGGTCCCGACACGCCCGGGTCACGCGATCGACCGCGATGACGTACGCGGCCGTACGCGTGAAGAGCTTCCGTTTGCGGGCGAGTTCACTGACGGCGACAAACGCCGCCGTCATCTTGACGTCGAGCTTGCTCAGCACTTCGTCTTTGTCCCAGTAGTAGTTGGAATTGCTCTGCACCTGCTCGAAGTAGCTGCACGTCACCCCGCCGGCATTGGCGAGCAGATCGGGTATCACGAAGATCCCGCGTTGCTCGAGTGCCGCGTCGGCAGCTGGCGTGGTCGGCCCGTTGGCGCCTTCGGCCATGATCCTGACCCGTTTGCCTATGCGGGACACGTTGTCTTCGGTGATCTGGTTTTCGAGGGCCGCCGGGATTAGGATGTCGACATCCTGCTCGAGCCACGCCTCGCCCGGCAGGATTTCGTAGCCCAAGTCCTGCACTTTGCGCTTGTCGATTCCACCGAACCGATCCGTAACACCGAGCAACTCGTCCAGGTCGATGCCCTCCTTCCGACGGAAGGAGTAGCTGGTCTGGTCGGTCTGATCCCAGCAGGAGACGCAGACCGTACGGCCACCGATCTGGCTGTAGAGCCGAATGGCGTTCTGCGCGACGTTTCCGAATCCTTGGACGCTGGCGGTGGTATCGCTCGGACGGATGTCGAGTTCCTTGAGCGCTTCGCGCAGCGTGAACACCAGACCGAAACCGGTGGCCTCCGCCCGGCCCTGTGAGCCACCCACCCCGACCGGTTTTCCTGTGATGAAGCCGGGCTGTTTGGATCCGTGGATTGCCTCGAACTCATCCAGCATCCACAGCATGTGTTGTGCAGAGGTCATCACGTCCGGGGCGGGCACGTCGAGGTGAGGGCCCATGTTGCGGCCCATGCAGCGAACATAGCCGCGACACACGGTCTCCTGCTCCCTGGCACTCAGGTTGTGCGGGTCGCACACCACCCCGCCCTTGGCCCCACCGAGCGGGATGTCAACGACGGCGCATTTCCACGTCATCCACATTGCGAGAGCCCGAACCGTGTCGAGGGTCTCCAGCGGGTGAAATCGGATGCCGCCTTTGCACGGTCCCTTAGCGTCGTTGTGCTGGACGCGGAATCCCCGGAAGATGTGGACGCGCCCGTCATCCATCCGAG
>JAOTWK010000346.1 GCA_029862935.1 Gemmatimonadota bacterium
CGCGTCTGGCAACATCCACCCAGGGAAGACGTCGATGTTCGAGCCGATTCATGGCTCCGCCCCGAAGTACGCAGGCAAGAACGTCGCCTGCCCGCTGGGCGCCATCAGTGCCGTTGCCATGATGCTCGACTTTCTGGGTGAGACGGCGGCGGCGAAACGCACGGAGGACGCGGTCGCCGGTCTTCTGGCGAGTGGCGAGGTTCCGTCGGCTGATGCCCGGAGCGGCATCAGCACGTCGGCTATGGGCGACATGGTGGTCCAGCGGATTCGCGAGGCCTGACGCTCGGACCTACGTGGTCGGCTTCTTCCTGGTGTAGATCAACTGAAACCGGAGTTGGGCGAGGAGCTGGCAGTCTTCGCAGTCTTCGTCCATGTCCTCGGGCCGTATGGGGTCGGTGGCCACCTCGAACCCCAACTCCTCATACAGTCGGATCATCTCTTCCGCCCGCTGCCCGTCGGCGATGAAGCGACGCTCCCACCCATCTGCGAGGCGTTGGGGATCGCCGGCGATCTGGGCGTCTGAGAGCATGCGCCGCGCCTCGGACTGCACCATGAACCCGAGAGGCTTGGCGACGTCGCGCGTGTCGTCGGGTGGTTTGGGCATGGAGGCAGCCGATCAGGCGCTCAGGCGGTCCGGTGCGGCACCGAGTTTCTGGAGCCGGCGTTGGCCAAGGACGGCAGCGCCCAACGCGGGCACGAATTGGACGAGGTCGTCGGGGGGGACGTTCACGTCGGTTTCGAGCTCGTCCCGTACGACGCGGGCCATCATGGCGAACCGTAGGATGCCGCCGATGAGCGTGAATTCCGGTTCCATCTTGACCCGCCGCATCAACTGCACCGACCGGCCCACGAGCGAGACGATGGCACCGTGCATGATGTCGGCGGGGGCCACACCCTGGGAGAGATGGTTGATCACTTCCGACTCGGCGAAGACGGCGCACACGCCCGAGATGGACGTAGGCTGTTTCGATGTGGCTACCAACGGGCCGATTTCTGCGGTCGTGTATCCCATGTAACGGGCCGTCTTCTCGATGAACGCGCCCGTGCCGGCCGCACACTTGTCGTTCAGGCGGAACGACCTGACCTTGGCTCCGTCATCCAACCGACTCGCCTTCATGGTCTGACCACCAACGTCGAGAATCGTGCGCGTGTTCGGGAACAGATGCGCCGCGCCGCGCGCCGCTGCGGTCAGGTCGGTGACCTTGACGTCGCTCATGGGTGTTTGGTGACGACCGAATCCCGTCGCGACGATATACGAGATGTCGTCTGTCGAGAGACCGGCCTGCTCGACCGCTTTGCGGTGCGACGTCTCTGCCACTTGCTCGAGCTTGAACCCCGTGGGCTCCATCACTCGAGCCACGATACGATAGTCACGGTCGAGGATCACGACCTTGGTGTAGGTCGAGCCGATGTCGATGCCAGACGTGAAGGTCATGAGGTGCCGTGCCTGACGGTCGGGGCGCGGCTCGCGAGAATGTGATCCAGTGCGAACAGTGCGGCTCCGAGGGCTCCCATGTAGTGGGATTCCTCGTTCACGTGGACCTGCACTCCGAGACTGCGATTGAGGGTGTCGATCATTGCCACGTTCTTGGCGACGCCCCCGGTAAAGGTGACGGCCTCTTCGATCCCGACCCGCCGCAGGAGTCCTGCCGATCGGGAAGCGATCGACTGATGCACGCCGAGCAAGATATCTTCGATCTTCTTTCCCTTGCCGAGCCATGACAGCACTTCCGACTCGGCGAACACGGTACACGTGGTGCTGATCTTGACCGCTCGCTCGCCACGGAGCGCCGTGGGACCCAGGTCGTCCAGCGGAATGTCGAGGGCACTCGACGCTGCACCGAGGAACCGTCCGGTGCCCGCGGCACACTTGTCGTTCATGCAGAAATCCACGATTTCCCCGGTACGAGACACACGGATGGCCTTGGTGTCCTGGCCGCCCATGTCGACGACGGTGCGCGTGTCGGGGAACATGTGCACGGCGCCGCGTCCGTGGCAGCTGATCTCGGTGACTTGCGTGTTGCCGAACGTGACCTTGTAGCGACCGTAGCCGGTTCCGACGACATACTCCACTTCCTCCTCTCGCAGGTCGCCGGCCTGCAGCGCCTCTTGGAAGGCGGTCTCCGCCGCGCGAATGACGTTGGCGCCCGTCTCAGTCAACGCGCGAGCGACGATCACCTTGTCTTCATCGATGATCACTGCCTTGGTCTGTGTCGATCCGACGTCCACGCCGGCTGCGTATGCCATACGATCCTTCCTGCCTCCGCTACGGGTTGCCGATCGCCGCCTGGCGGCGCCGTGTGGCCAGACCTTCGAAGAACGCATCGATGCGATTCTTCAGTTGCGCTTCCGACACGACGCGGCGGTCCATCATGTCGGATTCGATAAACAGACTCGGGATGTCTCGTTCAGCCATCACTGCCCGCCGGTTGTCGGCGAGTCCGGTCGAGACCGTGCGACAGCTCTTGATCGGGTGCCAGACCACGCCGTCGGCGTTGTAGGTGTCGATCATGTCCACGAGCGCGGTTGTCTGGAAGAACATGCTGTCCATCGCGTCACGCACGCCGATCAGCACACCCTCAGCGAGGCTCTCGAGCGGATTCGAGAGGTCGTACTGAAAGCCCAAGTTGGAGCCACCCGACGCAAACCAAAGATAGGTCGAGTTGACGAACGTCCCCCCCAATTCCGTGAACAGCTCCGTGAAGCGCCGGAAGATCGGATAGCAGGGGACACCGACAAAGATCAGACGATACCGCTCGTCGGTCAGGGTCCCAATGCCGTTGGCGCTCTTGTATTCCATCTCTTCCACGAGATCCGTGAAGTAGTCAGCGCCCGCTTTGGACCCGCGCAGACCGTTTGCCACGCCGAGGTAGATGGTGCCGTCCGACAGCGCGTTGAATAGGGCCGGTCGGCTCCGATTGAGCTCGAGCACGCGCTTCCATCCGCGGTTCATCTCGTTTGCGTGGTCCATGTTCTCACGCAAGCGATCGATGTCGAACCGCACGCCCGAGACCCGTTCCAGGATTGGAATGAGCTCCTTGATCTGGGCGGCGACGTAGCGCCGGTCATTCTCGAAATCGACGTCGCCCTGCCACGTCTGCGTCCCGGCAGCGCGCGTCCCCGGGACGTCCAGCGTGAAGATGGGGCAGTGGTGCATGCGCTCCCAGATCTCCGCCCATTTGATGTAGGTGTTACACGCGTTGGTGTAGACGGCGATGGCGGGGCGCGGGATCCTGCCCATGGGCAGCGCTCCCTTGCGCAGCTGGGTCGCAACGTCTGCCTTCACGTAGCCGCAGATGTCGGGCGAGTAGCCGTGGTCTTCGGCCTCGTTGAGATATTCGTGGGCGACGTGCCGCACGGCGGTCTGCAGCGAGTTGATCTCGGGGAACACGATGGGGAGCTCGAACGTCCGCACCAGCTCTGCCATGCTTCCCATCACGAACACATAGGCGGCGCGGCGGTCCTCTTCGGCCGCCTGCGTGAGTTCCTCGAACCACACGCGGAACAGGCGGGCGCCCTCCTTGTTGCCTCGGCCGACGATCTCTGCGGTGGACTCGGTCATCGCTCTTCTTTCTGTATCAGTCGAACAGGAGATTCTCGACGAAGGTTTCCAGCTGGATCTCCAGATGCTCGAAGCTGGTCATGTTCTCTTCGAACTCGCTCACGAAGTAGGGCACGTTCGCCAGATCCAGTGCATGCGTGTACGTCACCTGCTCCTCGAGTCCCGGCTCGCACATCTTCGCTGCCGTCACAATCGCCGCCGCAGCGCCCGACGACTCGATGCGCTCCATCAGCATCTTCTCCTTGGGCTTGCGCAGGTCGTGCTGCACGGGGCTGTACGACGATTGCTCGAGATAGGCATGCGCCAGATTGTGCAACGGATCGCCATCCAGAGCCACGTCATCCAAGATCCAACGAAGGCCGATCATGAGATCGTCATCGACCATGTAGCACGAGCGGCCGATTGCGCGGACGAGGTCGAGCGGTGGCTGCTCGCAGAACCCGCCTTCGAACACGACACGAATGCGATCTTGCGGCTTGGTCTGCCGGTTCCGGATGAGCGGGAGCACCGTCTCGAGCAGCCGGTTGTGCTCCTCGCGTGGGATCATGCCGCCCACCGCCGTCAACACGTATGCCTCGTCGGCCGGAAGCAGCCACGGCTGATCGCGCTTGACGGCATACAACTCGCGGAGGAGGGCGCGGTTCGTGTTGAAGAGCGCCACGGACTGCCGCAGGTCGTCGTCGGTAATGACGCGGCCGGCAACCTCTTCGATCGTACGTTTCAGTCGATCGTACTCGCCGCGCAGATACTCGGCTGCGTGCTTGGAGTTGGCGTTCTGGGGGAGGTAG
>JAOTWK010000347.1 GCA_029862935.1 Gemmatimonadota bacterium
GATGCGGGAACCGACACTGAAGACGATCGGACTGGGCAGCGTCCTCGACATCTTCCGCCAGGGGCGGCTCCCCGCCGAACCCGCTGCCCTGGTCGATCGCGTGTTCGGCACACGCGGGGCGCGCGGATCGTTGGTCATTTCGGGTGCCAACGGTATCGTGGGTGCCGGCAAGACCATGCAATTGGGGTCCAGGCTCCAGCCGTTCGATGTGCGGATGGTGGCGCTCGACTTTCCCAACGCACCCGACGGGCTTGGCAGGCATTACGAAGGGCTGGTGCAAGCGTTCGGACGGGACGGTGCCGCCCGCATCATGGGGAACATCGTGCGACTGAGCTACGACGGCACCACCCTACCGTCCGAGCTGCAACATCTGAATCCCCGATTCCTCCTCGAAGCCATCCCCGAGATCCTGGAGATCAAGAAGGCGCATTACCGCGTCTTTCGAGAGGCATTCCCGGGCATCGAGATCCGCTCCGTCACGTCGGGCTTCCCGAGCGCAGAGTTGGGTGTGGGGATCGCGCACCCGGCGTTCCCGCACGAGATCAACAAGGTCTGGGAGGTGGTGGAACCCGAGCCGTCCGACATCACCAAGTTGCTGTGGGCACTGGGGCTCATCCCCGTCCCGGTGAGCGACCACTGGTCGTTCGTGCTGGACGTGCTGTTCTGCGGTCTCACGCTGGCCGCCCTCCGCTACCATCACGCGCGGAACATGCCGTATTGGAAGGTGGACAAGTTCGCGCGCAGGTTGCTCGGTCCCAACCCGTTTCGCGCCCACGACGCGATCGGGGCCAAAGGTGCCAACTTCCTCACGTGGTCGTGCCTGCACCACTTGAGCGAGCACTATGGTCCCGTGTTCGAGCCGACACCGGAGTTGGTTGCCCACAAAGACAACGGCCAGGACTGGTACCCACCCAACCATTTCCGACCGCTGGTGAACTGGTCCTTGGACGGCGACGGTGAAGAGGAGTTCCGCACGTGGATGCTGGGGCCGCTGTTCCAAATGACGAGCCTCATGCTCCACGAGCGTCGCAGTCACCTCGCGCACATGAACGCGATCGGTGAGCTCTGTGCGCAGTTCCGGCGTGGCATTCTCGCGGTGATGCGCGAGGCGGGCCCGGACGAAGTCATCCGCACGGTTGACGCGTACCATCGACTGTACCCCCAGGCCGCCGGACATGCGTGGTATCCCGAGGCGTGCACCACCATGGATGAACCCGAGTGGCAGCAGCTCTACGTGAACGCCGAGCACGACGGGACCGTGGGGGTGATCACGATCAGCCGCGAGAGCTACAACACCGACGTCGACGCGGAGCTCAATCGGGCCATCGATTGGCTCGGGGCTGCCGGGATCCATCGTGTCATCGTCACGGGGGATTTCCACTTGTCCACGCAGTTGGTGGGCGCCGATACGAACGAGTTCTTCCCGGCCTTGGGAGAATCTGAGGTTGGTGCTCGCATTGCCAGCGACTGGTCACGCACCGCCCGTCGGCTGCACGAGGAGTTCGAAACCTCGGTGGGATTCGTGAGCGGCAAGCGCTGTCTTGGCGGCATGTTGGAGTTGTTTGTCCATTGTCACTACCTGATTGCGGGCGATGGTGCGCAGCTCGGCATGCCAGAGGTGACGCTACCGGTCGTGCCGGGCATGGAGGGCTGCCACTGGCCGTTCCGCAAAGCGCGATCGGGCGATTGGCCCCGCCTAATGGAGATGTTGCTCACCGGACGGCCCGTGCGAGCCGCGGATGGTGTTGGCTGGCTCGTGGACTATGCGGGGCCGCTGGGGCAGGCGATCGAGAAAGCGTGGCAGGTGGCAACCGGTGCCGACCACGGTCTTCCGCGGCGCGACGTCGTGGCGGGTGCGCTCGATGGCGTATCCAAGGAGATCAGCGGGTTGCCGCCCGCCGGCACGCCACAGAGTGCGGCTGGCCGCAAGGCGATTCTCGCGTGCATCGACGGCGCGTGCCACACGCCCTTGACCGACGCACTCATGGTGCAGGCCAAACACTCAGCCGAGTTCATGGTGTCCGCCGCGTGTCGCGAGGGCCGCGTCGGTGCAGAATACGCGCGGACGGTGCTAGTCTGAGGAGGCGCGTCCAGCGGCGAAGGCCTGCCGGTTGAGCGTGAGAAGCTGGGGTGGGATACGCCGCTCGAGTGTTCCGTCCCAGACCTCGATTGGGATGTCGAGTTGCGCCGCAAGCGCCCCGAGGAGCAGGACATTCGCGGCCTTGTGATTTCCGAGCTCCATGGCCTTCTGTGTAGCATCCACCACCTGTACCGCAAAGCCTTTGCGCTGTAAGAACTCGATCGCGTTGCTCGGGTACGGCCGCGCGTCGCCGATGCGGAGTGGTGCGACCTCGTAATCATTCACGAGCATCGTTCCGCCGGGCTTGACGAAGTGGGCGTAGCGCAGGGCCTCGAGCTTTTCCAGCGCCACCAGGTAGTCCACCGATCCCAACGGGGCCATGGGTGAGTACACGTGGTCGCCGAAGCGCACGTGACTGAACACCGAGCCTCCACGCTGCGCCACTCCATGAAACTCACCCTGCTTGACGTCGTGACCGGCGGCTATCGCGGCGAGGGCCATGAGCTCGCTAGCCAGGACGGCGCCCTGGCCGCCGACGCCGGCAATCAACACATTCGTCACGGCCATCGGTCACGCCTCCATGACGGCCGTGATGGCTTCCGTCGGGCAGAGCTGCGCACACATCGCGCAGCCCATGCATTCCCATGCGCGGATGGAGGGGAAATCCCCGTCCCAGGTCAAAGCGGGACATCCTGTCTCGAAGCACTCCTCGCACAGACTGCACTCTTCGGCGTGGACCTCGAAGGCCACGTGTTCCCCTCGCTTCTCCCCTGGGAGAAGCATGCAATGCCGTCTGGCGATGACCACCGCAGGCCCCGGATGCGCGAGACCTGCACGAATTGCCGCCTCGGTCTCGTCCAGGTTCCACGGGTCCACAACGGTTACATGCTCGATCCCGATCGACGTGAGTAACGACTCGTAGTTCACGGCGGGTGCCGCGTTGCCCTTGAGCGTGTGGCCGGTGCCGGGATGCTCCTGGTGTCCGGTCATTCCTGTGGTGCCGTTGTCCACCAGGACCACGGTGGTCGGCACCTGGTTGTACACGGCGCTGATCAAACTCGGGATGCCCGCGTGCAAGAACGTAGAATCGCCGATCACGGCCACGACCTGCTGCTCCCCCGCCTTGTTGAAGCCCGTCGCGTTGCCGATGCTGGCGCCCATGCAGAACGTCGTATGCATGGCGTCGAACGGCGGCAGACACCCCAGCGTGTAGCAGCCGATATCACCAGTCACCAGCACCCCCAGCTTTCGGAGCGACCCGAAGACGCCGCGATGGGGGCACCCCGCACACATGACCGGGGGTCGAGGGAGAATGGCGACTTCATCACCGAAGTTGTTTGGCGGCGACCGGTCGAAGAGTCCTTTGGCCACCGTGTCGGTGCTGAGTTCCCCGATATTCGAGAACCGCGCCTTGCCGACCAGGTTGTGGATGCCTAGGCTCGCCATTTCCTGCTCGATGAACCCCTCGCTCTCTTCCACGACAAACACTCGTTCGAAGCGGGAGCAGAACTTGCGCAGCCGCCGTTCGGGAAGCGGGTAGACCATGCCAAGCTTCAGGACGGCGGCCTCGGGGGCTGCCTCTCTTACATACTGGTACGGAACGCCGTGGCTGACGATCCCGAGGGTGGCGTCACTTTCGTCGCTCACGTTGCCCTCGAACTCATCGGCGAACTCGCGCAGGCGTTGCAGCTTCTCTTCCAGCTCCGGACGACGGAAACGCGCGTAGACGGGTATCGCGTACTGGCTTGCTTTGCGGGAGAACGTCTTCTTCGGGACCTCCACGCGCTCACCGTGCTCGAGCACGCCGCGAGTGTGGGCCAGCCGGGTCGTCGTGCGGAACATCACGGGTGTTTGGAAGCGCTCGCTCAGGTCGAACGCCCGCTTGATCAATTCATGGGCTTCTGCGGCGTCGGACGGCTCGAGAATGGGGATCTTCGCCACTTTTGCGAAGTACCGGCTGTCCTGCTCGTTCTGCGAGGAGTACATGCCGGGGTCGTCAGCGACCAACACGACGAAGCCGGCGTTCGTGCCCGCGTAGGGAAAGACCATGAACGGATCGGCGGCGACGTTGAGACCGACGTGTTTCATCGTCACCAAGGTGCGCACGCCACCCAGCGCAGCACCCATGCCCTCCTCGAAGGCCACCTTCTCGTTCGTGGCCCAGTGCGCGTCGATCTCGTCGTACTCGGCGAGCGCTTCCAGGACTTCGGTGCTGGGTGTTCCCGGGTAACCCGTGGCAAACGCGACGCCAGCTTCCCAGGCAC
>JAOTWK010000349.1 GCA_029862935.1 Gemmatimonadota bacterium
GGGCTGACTCAAGCACCCTCCAGCTTCTGGACGCGCGTTTCCTCGCTGACCGATCTGAGCGAGGATTACAACATCCGATCGCAAACAGGCCGGAAACAGATCTGGAAGCGTGGCATCCGCTACGCAGTTCAACGTCCTCTCTGGGGAGTCGGATTTCGCGCATTCAACGTGGCCGAAGGCAAGCTGTCAGGCGTCGAGACCTACGGCAGAGGCTGGAAGTGGAGCACCGCTCACAGCTCCCCGATCCAGGTCGTGGCAGAACTCGGCTTTCTGGGCCTCCTGGCCTGGCTCGCCTTGTATGTCCCAACCTGGTGGGTAGCCCGCCGATTCGGGCGGCATCGCCGGAGGGCGCGAGACCCGACGCTCGAAGGATGGGCAAAGTTGTTTCCGGTCGCGCTCGTCGGGTTCTTCGTTTCCGGGTTCTTCCTCAGTCAAGCCTACGGGGGAGTGGCCATGACTCTGGCAGGCCTCGGAATCGCCACGACAGTACTCCTGAATCAGGCGCGCGGCACAGGGGCACCCGCCGTGGTCCCACCCTCACCTGCGGGCCGACGACGCCGACACCCTGTTCCGATGTACGCCGCTAGTTGGTCGGCGGGCCAGTATGCAGGTCTGCCCAGGATCGAGCCCGACGCGGGTGCCGCTCGCTAGCCCGGCGGGATCGGGCGAAGCCACCAGGTTGAGGATTAGGTCTGCTGGTCGTGGCCACACGATGGGGGCTCGACAACAACCTCATGATCGATCTGACCTGAGGTATTACTCGGGGCGCGGGAAACCTTCGCTCAAGATCTCGGCGATCGAGAGCGTCCGCGTCCGAGCTTGAGTTTGATGTAGTGTGTCAATCCCTTGCGTGGGTAGTGGGGTCCGGGCTCACCATCAACCTCTATCCGCGTGATTGAATCTTGGTTCATCAACTCGTCGACCACATCCAAGACAAGCTCGGTCCCGAGCATGAACGCCCTGAACCACATCGTAATGTCCGTCTCACCCGGCTGCCATTTGACGCGACCGAGCCGGAGGATCGACCCAGTATCCACGATCTGCGCGATCTCGTGCACCGTTACGCCGACGTTCTCGAAATCCCGTCGGTAGATCGCCCAGAACGTCGACGCGTGTCCGCGGTATTCCGGCAGCACGCCGCAGTGAACGTTGATGGCTACGCGCCGAGCCAACTCAAACGTCTCGCGCTTGAGTATCCCGGCTCCGTGGACAACAAGGATGTCTGGGTCGAGGTCGCGAATCAGCTGACGGGCGGACTCGTGGTTCAGGCTCCTCACACTGTGCCGGGGAACATCGGGCGCAGGAAGCGCCGGCAACAATCGACGCACAACGCTCCGGAGTTCGCCGCGCCGAAAGGCACGCTCGAATAGGTCGTAGGCCGCAATATCCAGAGTTTGCAGCAAACCCTGTCGCCGCGCGAGCTTCTGCATGTAGCGCAGGCGCTCCGGCAGTGTGGTCAGTCGCGCCTCGTACACGACGCCCACCAGGCACCCCTTCTCCGCCAATCGCGCCTCGAGGTGATGGGTGAGCGGGTGGGGCTTGGAGAGCAGTACCACTCGCGGCACCGCGGCTGAGCCGGCTCCTATCGGAGCTCGGGCACTATTGGCTGGGTTCGTGGTTTGCATTGGCTGAGTCCCTGGTTGCGGCAGTGCAAATGCAAGCGCCGGGCCGGTGCCAGCGAATGCGGGCCGGCAGCCTGTCGCGCCGTTGCCACACAACGCTAGGTGGGGCGCTTCGGCTGACCGCGGAGTGCTCGATGAGGGCCGGTCGAGGCTCCCTTGGGGTGCGGCAAATGGCCCCGTCCTTGCACGATCAGCGCGGCGGCCCCTTGGCCGATCGCCCGCGCGGGAAAGCTCAAAACTAGCTGATGACCGGACAAAAGAAGGGTGAGTAGAACGCGAGTGGCATATGAACGTGCGCGGCTGACATGGCCCATCTGTGCTGACGGCGGTCATCGCCCGACGTCCGGCCGCGGGCGTCAACAGCGGGGCACCCACAGTAGTATGCCCACGATCATGAGTCACGCCTGCAGTGAGCATCAGCCCGGCAGGAGAGAGAGCCTCGACCCGGGCATGCATGTCGTCTAAGCCGCGCATACTCTTCGTAGCTCCCGTGGAGCCCTGGTGTCGAGAGAACGGGAGTAGCCTGGTTATCTCCGACCTGCTCGAAGGCCTCGCGGGAAGCGACCAGGCAGAGACTCTCGCGCTCTTCTTGCGCGCGTCGCCCCAGGATTGCACCCCGCGTTGGCCCGACGATCTCGACGGGCTCACCCTGGGAGCACGTGCGCTCCCGCACTGGGTCTCCGTTGGTACCGCGCTGCTTCGGGGCACATCACCGATGCGGACGCGGTTTGCCAACGCTCATGTTGCACGTCGCATCCTCCACGTGCTCCAGGCTCGAGAGTTCTGGCCGGATCTGGTGCACATGGAACACCTTCCGGTCTTCGATATCGGCCGACGTGTCTCAAACGCTCTAGAGTGCCCGTTGGTGTATCGCGCTCACAACGTCGAATCGAGACTGTGGGAGCGAAGACTCGATGTCGGTGGGTTGGGGCGCCGCTGGTTCATGTCCAGACTCGAGAGTTTCGAAGTGGAAGCGATCACCTCCTGTGCTATTACGCTGGGTATTTCGGAGGTCGACCTCGATTGGATGCGGACGAAGGCGCCCGCGGCACGCGTTGACCTCCTTCCCGGCACCTTGCTGTTTCGGCGCTACGAGGGGTTCACGACTGACGTGGGGGTGGCGGAGAGCCAAATCTGCTTCGTAGGGGGGCTGGAGTGGCCACCGAACGAAAAGGGGCTGCGCTGGTTCATCGATCATGTAGTTCCCCGTATCGCGGCACGGTGCCCGCAGGTTACGGTCGCGGTGCTGGCTCGGGGGGCGGAGGACCGCCCGTGGCTCGCCAAGAACCCTCACGTTCGCCTGGTCCCGCCAAACACCAAGGCTCCGCACCTCTTTGCACAAAGCCGGGCGTCCGTCGCGCCACTTCTTCAGGGTGGAGGGGTTCGGATAAAAATCCTCGAGAGTCTCGCTGTTGGCTGTCCCGTCGTCGCCACCCACATCGGCGCCGAGGGTCTGGAGCTCTCCGGAGTCACCCATACCGATCATCCCGAGGAGTTCGCAGACGCGTGTGCGGAGCACCTCGTCGGTCTGCCCGATCTGGATGCCCGCCGCCGCTTTACCGCGGCGGCACGCTCCAGTCATGACGCGCAGCTCTGGGGCGAGAGACTGATCGAATTGTGGTTGGATTTGGTTCGGCAAGGCAGCACGTGACCGCTCCTGTCCGAGTGCAGGCCTGACCGTGTGCGGGATCTGCGGGCGCCTCGACTTCTCACTTTCCCGCCAGTTCGCGCGCAGTGAGCTCCTCCGATGGAGTGCGCTCATGCGGCATCGTGGCCCGGACGACGATGGTGCCTTTGAGCGCCCTGGCGTCGGTCTCGCCATGCGCCGGTTGAGCATCATCGACCTCGAGGGCGGAGCCCAGCCGATTGCCAACGAGGATCAAACCGTTCACGTTGTCATGAACGGCGAGATCTACAACTTCCGGGAATTGCGCAACCAACTGCGCGCTGCCGGCCACCGTTTCCAGACCGCCAGTGATACCGAGGTCGTCGTCCACCTGTGGGAGGATCACGGTCCCGAAGCCTTCCGGAAGCTCCGCGGCATGTTCGCGGTTGCCCTCTGGGACGAGCGGAGTCGTACTCTGGCACTGGCGCGCGATCCAGTAGGCATAAAGCCGCTCTACTACGCGCAACGGCAGGACGGGCTCGATTTCGCTTCCGAGATGAAGTTGTTGCTCGATCTCGAGGAGACTCCCCGCGACCTGGACGCGGATTCGCTCGCTGTCTACCTCAGCATCGGCTACATTCCGCCGCCGGAGACGATCTACCGCGGGATTGTCGAACTGCCACCGGGTCACTGCTTAACCTGGCAGCCCGGGCTCTCACCCAACATCACTCCCTACTGGCGCCTGGACTTCACCCGCAAGGGACACCGATCCCTGAGCGAATGGCTGGAGATGTTGGACGCAGCGGTCGAGGACGCGGTACGGAGCCACCTCGTCGCGGACGTTCCGGTCGCGGCCTTCCTCAGCGGCGGACTCGATTCGTCTGCGGTGGTTGCGTATATGTCGCAGGCGCTCGACGAACCGCCCCGGACGTTCACCGTTCGCTATTTGGGGACGGGCAGCGAAGAGGCGGACGAGAGCCATCTCGCCAAGCTCATAGCACAAAAGTATGGAACGCGTCATACGGTCATCGACGTCAGGCCCAAGGTCGCCGAGGTGCTCGACGATATCGTCGACGCCTTCGATCAACC
>JAOTWK010000348.1 GCA_029862935.1 Gemmatimonadota bacterium
CCCGGGAGAAGTGACAGTCCGCCGCCTTGGCCATCATCTGGCTATCAGAATCGGTGCTTCTCGTGCAGGTCGGCATCGGGCTCGGCCAGCTGGCCGACCAGCCATACGGAAGACCGAGTCCTTCATCCCTCGGGGAAGTCGGTACTTCGTGCGTTATCCGTCTATCAGTGCCTCAACCCCCGGCCAGCTCGCCACGGCGCATAGCTCGGATAAGCGCCGATACTCTACAGATAGTACCTTCGGTGGCTCGAGCGCTACGGCCCCCTGACTACGAGGATTCCTTCAGCAGGTCCACCACCAGCTTGTAAGCTACGCCGACCGCCGGAAAGCAGACCGTCTGGGGTGTGTCAGAGCTCATGAACTGCTCGATCCCCTCCTTGGTGCTCAGATCCGCTCCCGTCAATTCGCGGCAGTAGATGGTCTCCATCTCGGCCTCGAAGCGGCGACGAAACTCCTGCGCCACCGCCAAATTGCGGAGCCCTTCTTCCATCGTTTCGCCCCGCTCCTGCTTGAGGCCGATAGCCATCACGGCACCGGCGACGGCACCGCAGACGGACCCCGAGTTGCCGATCCCACCGGCGAAGGCGTAGGCGATCCGGGGAATGATCTCGCTATCTACCTCTATCTCGAATTCCTGGCACACGGCCAGGAGTACGGCCTCCGCTCAGACGTAACCTTCCGCCATGAGCTGTCCGGCCCGGTTTGGCTCCATGGTCTTCCACCCTTTCTTGTCTGCCGGACCCACATTACCACCAGGGGATGATGCGGGACCGTTTGTGTCGTGTCGCGGATCATACGCCGTGCCGTTCCGGTACCAAGCGAATAGGAGGGATTAGCGGGGTTTCTTGGGTCCGACAGAACTGACTATGTCAAGTTCCCCGACCGACCCTGGATTCCTGTGGACAGAACGCCTACTTATCGGACGTGGGAAGGCCCCGTTGTTCTTCCGCTCTCATTATGTCAAATGGATCCCACGCCGGGCTCTTTGATCACTCACTGTCGTTCCCCAGATTCTGACAACTCTGTCGGCGACCTGTTCCGGCGTGAGGTCGTCCGTATCGATCTCGTATTGAGCCGCGGCCGTATACTTCGGGATCCGGCGATCGAGGACCTCCTCGACTTCGTCGGTAAAGCTCTTTACTCCCGTCAGTGAAGGTCGCTCAGAGCCCCCCTCGATTCGAGAGACGATCACGCCCACTGACGCCTTGAACCAGATAATGACGCCGTTCGTGTGCAGGGCATCAATGTTCTCGGGCCGTTCAATCACCCCACCGCCCGAATCGATGACGATGTTGTCGACGCCCGACAGCTCGCGGGCGACTTCGGACTCCACATTCCGAAACGCCGGCCAGTCGTGTTTCTCGACAAACTCTGGGATCGGCATCCCAGCCTTCTCGACTATCTTCTCGTCCATGGCTATGCACTTCATTCCGAGACGCTCGGCAACAATCGCCCCAACCACGCTCTTTCCGGTACCGCGATATCCGATGAGCACTATGTTCATGACGTCAAATGGTCCATTACCACCCGCCGCATGACCTCGACGGGCGCCTCAATGCCGGTGAAATGTTCGAACTGCAGAGCCGCCTGGTTGACAAACATCTCGACCCCGGAAATCGTCTTGAGACCGCGAGATTTCGCGTCGGCGAGCAGTTTTGTTTCGAGCGGCGTGTATACAACATCGAAGACAACCTGCCCGGGGCGGAACAGCTCCGGAGGTATCAGGGAAGCATCCACGTTCGGATGCATGCCGACCGGCGTGCAATGGATCACGATATCCGCGGTCTCCATCGCCTCCGCAAGGGATTGATTGCTCGAGACTACGGGCTTCACGATCGCATCCGTGCCGGCGTCCAGATCGGCCGCCAGCTTTCGAAGCACCGCTTCATCAATATCCAGGATGGAAAGCTCCGCCCGTGTGGTGTTCCGGGCAAGGGTGAACGCAATCGCCCGGGCCACGCCGCCAGCGCCCACCATGAGAACGCTCTTGCCGGCAAGCTCCACACCGCTATCGGCAAGGGCCTTCAACGCGCCGGGCCCATCCGTACCCAGTCCGATCAACTTGTCGCCGTCATGAATGACGGTATTGATTGATCCGATGGAACGGTCCACCTGCGCGACTTCGTCGACGTATTTCATCACTTCGATCTTGTGAGGGATCGTGACGCTCATGCCGCGGAAGTTTCCTATCGCACGCATGCCTGTCAACGCTCCTTTCACGTCCTCGACCGGACACGCGACATAGGCGAAGTCCAGGTCCAACGCTTCATAGGCAGCGTTGTGAATCGCCGGCGAAAGACTATGTCCAACCGGATTGCCGATAACAGCGCAGATTTGGGTTCTGCGACTAATTGATCGCATCTTTCAGCGGACCTCCTTTGACTCCGTTGGCAATCAGCATAGCCAATCTTGCGCACGCAACGTGTGCCAGCCACTGAACCGATGAAGTGAAACGTTATCAGTTGGTAGGACTGCCGCCGACCCTGGGCGACACCGAAGTACGCTGAGCGCCGGCTACTACGCCGCTTCCTGCCAGACATATCGATGGTGGAGACCGCCAACGCGCGGGAGCACTACGACTCTCGCCTCCGGTTTCTTGGACGGTCGGCGCGCCGCCCTCCTGACGGCGCGTCAATCTCCAAGGTAGTGGAGCGGGCTGCCACGGGGGGCGGGTCAAGAAGCGGGCCGCTCAAAGCCCAAACTATTGCCCAAGTTGACACACATAGGCCGCCCAGCTCCCAATCGCTTCGGCCACCACGGTGTTCCCGTCGATGTCTACCTTGTATCCCAAGTGGCCAGCGCCCGGAACCGTCCATGCTGGCCCCTTGTGGTGCCACTCCCCGTTTCGCCCGAAGATGAAGACTGCACCAGAACGCTCGTCATAGAAGTCTGCGCCCACGACGAGGTGGTTGCCCGACAAGGCGAGGGAGAAACCGAAGTTGTCATGTCCACTGGGTATCGGTCAGGTCCATGCGAACTCCTGACGCGGGGGCGAGCTTTCCGGAGCGTAAAACTCAGCCCTCCGCTTCCTGAAAACGTATACGGGTCGTAAGCTTCGCAGGACGCCGCCGGGTGGGGCGATCGTTCCACGCGGGACCGGGATACCATGAGAGACGGCCTGGCTTTGCCAGGCCCCGAGTCGCAGGGAGGTCGATCGCTTGAGCCGCCTCGCACCGCTCGACAAGGCGCTGGTTCTGATCCTGGTGCCGCTCTGGGTGGTCTGCTTCAGCCTCGGCGTGAGGACGCAGCTCCGGGGCGGTGCCGTCGCCATGGTGGGGCTTTCAGTCGAGGACGCGGATAGCTACCCCGCGCTCACGGGCGTCTATGGCCGCAACATCCATCCGTCGGACCCCCTCGTGCAGGCCGGCCTGCGTGCGGGCGACCGCCTGGTCCAGATGGGGAATGCCGACCTCCGAGGCGTGGGCACCCTCGGTTTCATTGGGCGCACCCTTGATGAGAGTGGGCGAGAAGCTCTCAGCGTACCGCTCGTCTTCGAGAGGGACGATGAGCGACGCGAGACTTCGCTCGCTCTGGTTCCGGTGTCCATCTTCGGACCGCCGCTGACCGGCTCCTTCGCGCTGGCCGTTTCTGCACTGTTTCTGCTGCTGCGCGCGCGACCGACCCCCACCGTCCGCGCCTGGTTCTATTGCGGGATGTCCGCGGCATTCTGCACCTGCCTCTTCCCCGGAAGCGGGCTCCAGTTCTATTTCTCGTGGGGAGTCACTGCCGCCGCACTGAGCGTGTTCTTCGCGTCGAGCTTCAACTTTCTCTTCCGCTTTCCGGATGATCGCGCGCCGGAGAGCCCGTGGCATCGGATCTGGCCGTGGTTCTTCTCCGTCCCGCATGGTCTGTTCTTCCTCCTCAGTTTTTCGAACCAAATGGGGCTGGGGCAGATGGGCTTCACCGCCACCGTAGTCCTGGGATTCCTGGCGTCTCTCGTCGTTGCCACGCGGAAGTACCAACGAGCAGACCTGGTGGGACGCCGGCAGATGAAGTGGGTCCTGCTCGGCTTCTACTGCGTTGCACTTGCGCTGGCGGTCTCGATCGCTGCGTCCGTCCTCGATCCCCGTCTCGGCTGGCTCTGGTTTGCGAGCTACTGGGCCGTACCGCTGGTTCCCCTCGCCCTCGTCATCTCGGTCGTGCGCTTCAACCTCTTCGACATCGACCGCCTGCTTAGCGCCACCGCCTCGTACAACATCTTGCTCGTGCTTCTGGGGGCTGCGGCGCTGGTCGTCGTGCCACGCCTGTCCGAGGCCGCGTCCGGCCTGGTGGGAATCGACCCGGGAACCGGCCAGGTCGCTCTCTCGCTGCTGCTGG
>JAOTWK010000350.1 GCA_029862935.1 Gemmatimonadota bacterium
GCTGCTATGTCCCGTGACGAGCTGCAGCAGAGAGGCAACGACAGCAACGACGAGGGCGATCCGGATCGATGCCTTGGCGAACGCCTGATGCTTGTGCTTGAGCAGGTAGAAGGCGCTCACGCTCAGCACGAGGAACGCGCCGGCTTGCCACGCGCCCATGTACACGTGCGTGATGCGATCGAAAGAGGACGGATTGAGCACCGCCTCCCAGAAGCTGGTCAACTCGGCCCGCGCGATCCCGCCGCGCTCGACCAGCCGATACCCGGCCGGCGTCTGTTGCCAGGAGTTGGCGACGACGATCCAGATCGCGCTGAAATGTGCGCCGAGCGCCACCATGACTGTCGCGATGAAATGCGTGCGCGGCTTTACCTTGTCCCAGCCGAACAGCAGGATCGCCAGGAAGCCGGATTCGAGGAAGAACGCGAAGACTCCCTCGGCGGCAAGGAGACTGCCAAAGATGTCTCCCACGTAGCGTGAATAAGCCGCCCAATTGGTGCCGAATTGAAACTCCATCACGATCCCGGTCGACACGCCGAGCGCGAAGATCAAACCGAAGATCCTCACCCAGAACCGGGTCATCTGGTGATACAGCTCGTTGCCGGTCCGGAGATAGGTTCCTTCCATGATGACCAGCAACAGGCCCAACCCGATGCTCATGGGCGGAAAGACGTAATGGAAGGCGATGGTGGAGGCGAATTGTACGCGTGACAGGATCTCTGCGTCCATCATATCTCCACGACGCTCACCGCGCGGGAGGATTCGCAGCAGCCTGGGCTCTGTCTAGGGCAACCGGCCCCCGGGAAGAGGCGCTCAGGTCCGGTCGGTGTGACGGGGGGAATCTAATCAGGCTGGTGGCAACAGGCGTGGGAGCAGAGGGTCCGAGACGGTCGAGGATGGTTTAGGACGGTCGAGGAATCGCCCAATCATCCCCCTCCGCATCGCCTTCATCGCCCCACAACACGGGTTGAGCGTGAGCCGTGGGGGGAGACGTCGTCTCTGTCGTCCCAGTCGTCCCCTCATCTCTCCTGCCGCCCTGCCGCCCTGCCGCCGCCTCTGCCCCCTCTCCCGCCTGCCCCACTACGTACCGCACCGTCTCGTTTCGATGCGCCCTGAACGAGACGTGACAAATATCACAACTCTGCAACTGCTTGTGTGTTAGATACTTGCTTCCCCGCAGGGCTGGTGGGGCTTGTGGCATCGAAGCTGCGATTCTTTCCCGCGTCGTGCCGATGGGTGCGGCGGCTTGGGAAGGGCGGGGAAGAAGAGCGATGTCAGACGGATGATCATACCCCAGTCTGGGAGGAACACGATGAAGCGCACATTGAGCCTTGCGGTACTCATTGCCGTTGCCGCGTTGTCGGCGGCGTGTGGCGATGGTGCTGGGCCGGGATCGACGATGGCAGTGCGGTTCGGGACGACGCCGACAGCGGCGCCCGTGAGCCCGTTCGCGGCCAGCGGCGCGAGCCTTTCCAGCGCGGCCACGCTCGACCTCGCGTTCGAGGGATCGAACGGCCGCCTCACGATCACCGACCTGTGGATGATCGTCGAGGAATTCGAGCTCGAGCCAGTTGAGACCGGTGACTGCGACGACGACGTCGTCGAAGTCGAGTGTCCCGACTTCGAGCAGCGATGGTTCTTCATCCAGGTGCCGGTGGACGGCAGCGATGTGCAGGTTGCCGTCGCGAACGCCGACGGTCTGTATGACGAGTTCGAGATCGAGGTCGACGACGCGGAAGTCGACGACGACGATCCTGACGATCTGGCCGACGCACAGCTGATCGCAGAAATGTTCGCCGACAGCATTCTCCCGCGGTTCCCGGATTGGCCGGAGAAGGCGAGCATGGTGGTGATCGGCACGTTCGAGCCGAAGAACCTGGACGGGACTTTCGGCCCGGCGGTCGACTTCAAGACGTATTTCGAGGCCGAGGTGGAAATCGAGATGCCACTCAACCCGCCGTTCGATTCCGCGGTTGATACGGAAGTTACGGTGCGACTCAATCTGGGTGCCTGGTATTCCAGACCTGACGGCACGGTGTGGGACCTGTCGGCGATACAGGGCCAGCTGGTCGAATTCGAGGTCGAGATGGAAGACGGGTTCGAAATCGAGATCGACAACGACTGATACATGACGTGGCCCGACGGCGAGCCGGGCGCTCCCGTTTGGGAGCGTCCGGTTTTCTCTGAGGAGGTAGACATCATGCGTGTGCAACGATCACGAACGTTCCTGCTGAGTGCGCTGGGACTGATGCTGGGGTGTGGCGAAGCGACAGGCCCGGCCGTCGAACGCAACGATCCGGGAACCGGGACCAACACACTGAGCGTCGTCGCCGACATCGACGGCCGCGACATACCGGGCGGTCTCGCGACCGACATGGACGTGCAGCTCCGCGATGCGCAAGGTGCACCGGTCTCTGGCGCGACGATCACCATTCGCAACGGCGCGCTCGGTACGACTACGTTGTTCGAGACGGGTGTGGGTACCGGTGACTACACCGCGACCGTGAACAACTTCGGGACGGGCGACTACGAGTTGAACGTGGTAGCCGGAAACGACAAGGTCGAAAACGTCGTGGTTGGAGGGATCGGAGTGCATACCATCCAGAGCCCGACCCTCGCTGATACGGTACCGGCGAATCAGCCGCTCATCGTGACGTGGAGCCGTTCAGCACAGGCATTCCGCGCGGATGTCGACTCCCGC
This sequence comes from Gemmatimonadota bacterium, assembly GCA_029862935.1. Next base: position 2,699 of record JAOTWK010000350.1, read on the forward strand.
GAGTACGAGGCGCAGGACGTGTTGGACCTCGGGACTCATACGATTCCGGCCCAGGACGTGCGGGCGCGGTCGGACGAGCGGATCCGTGTCGATCGGTACAACGAGGTGACGATCGCGGGCGGACTTGCCGGCTCGCGGCTCCAGCTCGAGCTCCGCCGCACCGTCGAGCCGATCGTGGTACAATAACAGCAGACGGTTTTCAAAGTAGCAGTTGTCGGTTGCCGCCCTGCCGCCTCAGAGGTGGTGGGGCGGTTTGCCGTTCGGCAGGGACTGACGGTCCGAGACGGTCGAGGATGGCCTAGACGGTCGAAGACATCGCCCAAGCATCGCCTGCACATCGCCAGCTGCCCCCACCGAAAGCGGTTGACGGTGAGCCGTGTGGGGAGCGTCGTCTTAGTCGTCACCGTCGTCTTTGTCGTCTTACCTGACGCCCTGCCGCTGTCTCCTAGCCGACCCCAATCCCGGCCCGTAGCTTTGAGCCAGGAGACAGGTGATGGTGGGCAGGCGCAAGGCGCCCAGCAGGAGGATTGGCATCATGTCGGTACGTCGTTTGGCATCGGTGAGCCTGGCGATTCTGGCGTCGGGGATCGTCGGCTGTGGACCGTCTGAGGAGATCCAGCAGCGGCTCCAGGAACTCGAGTTGGCCGCGGCGCAGAAGGATAGTCTCGTGCAGGAGATCGCGGACATCGCGAACTTCATGAGCGACGTCAATGCCGAGCTGGCCAAGGTACAGCTGGAGGGCGTCGAGCTAGCGCAGATCGAGTCGCCGGTGCAAGCATCGCGTGACACCGTTTTGACCAAGATCCGGGTGCTCAACACGCGGTTTGACGAGAGTACCAGCCGTTTGGCGAGTTCCCGTCGCCGTATACGGAGTCTCACTCAGGTGTCCGACAGCCTTCGTGCGACGCTCGAACAGACGATTACCAACTACGAGCAGATGATCGCATCGAACCGCGAGGCCATTGCGGCACTCACGGACCAGGTCGAGAGTCTTGCCGAACAGAACGTCCAACTCGCCGCTGCTGTCGATACGCTCGAGGCCGCGACGAGGACGGTGTACTACGTGATCGGGACGGAAGACGAGCTCTTGGAGCGTGGCATCATACGCAAGGAAGGTGGCTCTCGCGTGCTGTTCATCTTTGGCAAACGCGGCCAGACCTTGGTGCCTGCGCGCGAGCTCGATCCGGCCGACTTCACCCCGATCGACAAGTGGGAGATGACCCAGATCCCGTTGCCGGACTCGACGGCCCAGTATCGCATCGCGTCGCTCCAGAACCTGGAGTACCTCATGACGCCCAGGGACGACAAAGGCCGTATTAAAGGGCGGGGGAGCCTCGAGATCGGCACCCCAGAGCCCTTCTGGATGCCGTCCAAGTTCTTGATTGTCGTGGAGGGGTGACAAGACAGACGACTGAGACGACTGCCGCCGACGCGGCGGCGATGATGAGGCGATGGAGGGCGATGGAGTCAGGCGACTGAGACGACTCACACCCTCTTAGCGTTCTACTTCCGTGAGAGGTGCCAGCGCGATCTCCACGGCCTCGACGATGCGATCCGGCGCGTCGCACAGCTCATCGGCGGGAACATCCACGATTGCCA
>JAOTWK010000351.1 GCA_029862935.1 Gemmatimonadota bacterium
CGGCTGGCCGCTGCGACACCCGCGCGGACCAGCGTCACCACGTCGGTCCCCGTGCGCTCACCCGCCTGATCAGCCGAGCCAAATACCCCCACGCCGACCCGGTCTCCCAGCTGCCGGAGCTGTTCTGCGGCTGCCGGTCGATACACGTCAGCAGCCACTAGGAACGGCGCCTTCTGCTCCTGTTTGAGCCGCTTGGCCAGCTTGGCCGCGGTCGTGGTCTTCCCCGACCCCTGAAGCCCCACCAGAAGCAGCACCGTCGGCGGGACGGACGCGAACTGGACTGGGACCTGCGTGGCGCCGAGGAGCACCACCAGCTCGTCGTGTACGATCTTGACCAGCTGCTGGCCGGGACTCACCGCCTTGATCGTCTCGAGCCCGACGGCCCGCTCGCGCACCCGCTCCACGAACGACCGGGTCACCTCGTAGCTGACATCGGCCTCGAGTAGCACGCGGCGGATCTCCCGCAGGCCGTCCTTGATATCGGCCTCGGTGAGGACGCCGCGCCCCGAAAGCTTCTTCAGAGCAGCGCTGAGATTCTCCGAAAGTGCCCCAAACATAGAGCCTTACAATATAGGGCAGGAGGGGCAGGAGGGGCAGGAGGGGGCGGGGATCGACGACAAAGACGACAACGACGACTTGGGACGACTGGGACGAGTCGTCATCCCCGGTCGTCACCTATACCCACCGTCGGCCGTCCCGGACCGTCCAAGACCGTCTGCTCCGTGGCAGACAGATCTCAGTCGTCTACGTCGTCAGAGTCGTCTGATCACAGCACCACCGCCGCCAGCAGCGTGTACAGCACCGCGCCAAGTCCAGCGGCGGTGAGGGCCAGGGGGATTTGGGTATACACGTGATCCATCAGGTCCGAGCCCGTCGCCAACGAGGAGAGGATCGTCGTGTCGGAAATCGGGGAGCACTGGTCGCCGAACACGCTGCCACCGGTCACGGCTCCGAAACAGAGCAGCATGAACACCGGATCAGGGCTGATGGAGTATGCGAGCGGAAGCGCCACCGGGAAGACCACGGCGTAGGTCCCCCAGGACGTACCGGTCGAGAACGCGACGACCATGCACAGCACTAAGAACAGTGCCGGCACCACGACCGGTGCGAGGAAGCCGGATGCCACGGCGATGATGTAGTCAGCCGTTCCGACTGAGTCCGCCACGCTCTTGAGCGTCACCGCAAGCGCCAGCACGATCGCGCCAATTGTGACGCCCTTGCACCCATCGACGAGGCCGCCGATCGCCGTCTTGAGCTCCATGCCTTTGACCAGTGCGATCGCGAGCGCCGCGAGCACCGCAAGCAAAAACGCCTCGGCGATGAGCAGCGTGGGTTCCGCGGACCGCTGGATGAAGAACGTGTAGAGATACGGCACAATCGCCACGCCCAGCAGCGTTCCCATCGGCCCGAAAAAATCGATTAGCCCGCTGCGGTACCCTCCGGCCACACGCACCACCGTCAGCTCTTCAGCCGCAAGCGGCTCTGAGCCCGGACGGTTGAGCTCACCCGTCTCACGGGCCCGGATGATCGCCCGCGTCATCTTGCGGCCCACCACGAGAGGCACATTCCCCCAGAGCTTCCCAGGGAGAAACGGCATCCGCTCGATCGAGAAGAGGAGGGTAAAGAGAATGGCAAACCATGCGTAGAAGTTGAACGGCAGCGCTTTGAAGAAGTACCCGATCGCCTCGGACGGCGTTTCGAGAAAGGGCACGGTCCCGACCACCAGACCTCCGACGTAAATCGGCCATACGTTGAAGGGGATCAGTGTAGCTGCCGGCGACGCGGTCGAGTCGACGATATAGGACAACTCTTCATGGGAGATGCGGTGCTTGTCCGCCACCGGGCGCACCGTGGCACCCGTCAAGACGGTGCTGATCGTGCCACCCTGGTGAAAGATGATACCCATGAACCAGGCGAAGAACTTCGCCGTCCGCGGCCCAACCACGATCAAGCGGCCCGCCCATTCGGCGAACGTGAGAGCTCCGCCAGTTCGGGTCCACAGCCCAATCAACCCGCCGAGGGCCCAGAGGTAGACCAGCAGGATCAGCGCATACGACTCCGTCCCGATCGAGGGGATGAGGAACCCCTGCACGATGGTCTGCGGGAGCTCGTACCAGACTTCGCCACTGATGACGCCGCCCAGCACGATCCCGATGAACAGCGAGCTGATGACTTCGCGGGTGGCGAACGCCAGAATAATGGCGACGGCGGGAGGCAATACCGACCAGAACCCGTAGTGCTCGCCTTGCTGCGGGATCTTGCCTGTCGCTGCCAAGGCTGCCACGAGGATCAAGCCGACCACCAGGAGCATTACGCCGCGTTTGGTCACCTCGATCCTCCCTCGGAGCGAATGGTTCCAGGACTGCCATACAGGGGAGCAACGTCGCCGATCGACCGGCCTCGACGATCGCCGATTCTAACCCATACGCGAACGCCAGGCAAAACCCTTCTTCGCGGCGCCCATCCGATTGGCGTCACGCGGCTGTAGATTCGTCGGGTGCAACGGATTCCCCGCCCATGATCGCGGACGCATCACTGCTCCGCGCGGCCGTCACGGTCGTGTTCGGCGCGCTCGCTGGTGGCCTCACCAACGCCGTGGCGATCTCGATGTTGTTTCATCCGTATGAGCCACGCGGGCTGTGGCGGTTCCAGTTTCATGGCGCAATCCCCAAGAACAAGCCACGTCTCGCCAAGACCATCGGGCGTACCGTCGGCCAGCGACTCCTCACCACCGAGGATCTCGCTCACCAGCTGAGCGCCCCGGGGATGCGTGAGGCGTTCGATCGCGCGGTGCGGCACTTCGTGGCCACTGTTCTCGAGACCGAGCGAGGCTCACTGCGTGACGAGTTGCCGCCGGGACTGCTCACCGAGATCGATGCCACAGTCAACACCATTGCCGAGTCAGTCGCCGACGCCGTGACGACCTACGTCGCGTCCGACGCGTTCGCAGCGACGGTCGAGCGCTTCCTCGTCAAGGCACACGACGAATACGCCGAACGCCCCGTCGGCGAGGTGTTGACCGAAGCGCGGCAGACCGCCATCCGGCGACGGGTGGAGCAGTGGGTGTCCGACGCGGTGGAGAGTGCCGAACTCGATCGCACGATCCGCGGCTGGCTGACGCGGCAGGTGGACCGTCTGGCAGCCGATCGCACTCCGCTGCTCGATCGGCTACCGCCGGATCTGGTCGCCGTCGTGGAACGCGAGATGGCCGGATACCTCCCTATCGCCCTCGACCGGCTGGGGGCGCTCCTCGCCGATCCGGAAGCGCGGGCCCGGATCCAACGCGCGCTCCATGAATTGTTCGAACAGTTTGCCCGGGAATTGTTGCTGCACGAGCGCATTGTGGCGCGGCTCGTCGTCACCGAAAAGACGATCTCGCGGCTGCTCGACAACGTCGAGCGCGACGGTGTGGATCAACTGGCGAGCCTACTCGACGAGCCCGAGATGCGCACCCAGATCGCTCGAAGCATCAACGACGCTGTCGTCGGATTCCTGCGCCGACCGCTTGCCGAGCACTGTGAGCGTCTTGGGCCGGAGCGGCTGGAAGGGATCAAGGCCACAGCAGCGACCTACATCACAGCCGCGCTACGGGACCCCACGACCAGGACCCACGCTATCGAACAATTGGATCGCGCCCTGCAAGCCGCCGAGCGACGGACCTGGGGTGAGTTACTGCAACACCTCCCTCCCGATCGCGCGGCCGCGTGGCTAGCCGATGCAGCGCGTCGACCTCAAATCCGCAGCTGGGTCGCGGACGGCACGAGCAATGCACTGCGGGCGCTTCTCGACCGTCCAATCGGGCGTCCGGCAGACTGGCTCCCCGAGGGCCAGGTCGACCGCCTGACACAGCACCTCTCACCCGCCCTCTGGGAGTGGATTCAGCAGCAGATCCCCGAGGTCGTGGCCCGCGTGGACGTGCAGTCAATGGTCGAAGACAAAGTGCTGGGCTTTTCGCTCAAGCGGATCGAGGAAATCGTCCGGGCCACCTCACAACGTGAGCTGGACGTGATCATTCGGTTGGGGTATGTGCTCGGCGCGATCGTGGGTGCGATCGCCTATGGGGTGTCACTAGTGCTGCCGTAGGGAGCCGTCAGCCATCGGCTGTCCCGTTTCACGCTTCACTTTTCACCTCTTCACCTTTCACTCTTCAGATCCCGCCGCCTCACCCTCGGCATCTCCCGCCACCCATCCCACCCCGTCGGAGCATCGACCAGTCGAACCCCCGGTCGGCCACCAACCGGCTCCCGTTCGACGACCAAGCGTCGCCCGTTCTTCCTCGC
>JAOTWK010000352.1 GCA_029862935.1 Gemmatimonadota bacterium
GGGGCTGCGGCTGCTGCTGCGCACGGGAGGGATCCGTCCCGGCCAGCACCGCCTCGCACCTCTGGAGGTGATACTGTACGCGATTGGCCAGTTCGATATCGTCCACCGCGCCCTGCCGAGCGTCGGTGAGGAGCTGACAGCCTTCCGCGGCGTTCCCCAATTCCAGCTGGGCGCGACCAGACCAGAACGCCGCCTCGGCCCGGACGGTACTCAAGGGGTAATCCGACAAGACGCGCTGGGCGGCCCGGAGCGCCGCTGCCATGTCGCCGGAGGCGTACGAGAGCTGTGACAGCCGAAGCAACGCGCGGTCCGCCCAAGCCGAACCCGGGAACTCGATACTGACACGGCGAAAACTCGTCATCGCCGTGCCAGCGTCACGAGCTACGACGCCCGACACGTACAGGGCCTGAGGGTAGAGCGAGTCCGACGGCGAGAGGGTGGCGAGACGCCGCTGCACCATCGCGCGCGCGGAATCACCCTGGCCCTCGGTCGCGAGCTGGACCGCCACAGTCAGCAGGGAGTCGTCTTGTGCCGCGAGCGGGTGGGCGACACCGATGCTCGCCAGCACCACCAACATCCATCTCATGCAGCCACCTTTCGGATGCTCGTCGTGAGCACGAAGTCGGTGAGAATGCTCGCCTCGTCGGCAATCGTCGTGGACTTGAGCGCCCGGTCTGCCGCAGCGGCGGCCTCGATGGCGTCGTCGATCTCATCTGCGCTCCAGCCTTCCGCAGCCCCGGCCCAGGTTGTGGCCGCGGCTTTCCAGTTCGGGAGGCTGAACAATCGCGCTGCCCGAACCTGGCGCTCGAGATCGTCTCGCACTGTGCGTTTGGATGTTCCCTTGTCGAGCGCCCGGCGTGCAATGCGAAGGCCGACCAACGCGGTCCCCATCGCGCTGAGGAGACGCACGCCATTGACACCGGACGCCGACAACACGACCGGCAGCATCTCAGTTGCTTTCGCGGCATCCCGTGACAGCACGGCTGCCACCCAGTCTGTTCCGGTTTCGCCTCGGCGAACGCCTACGAACTGCTCCACGGTCTCTGCGTCCACCGTGCCGGCGACGCCTGCCGCCGCGAGCTTTTCAAGCTCCATCCCGAGCTGTGCCAGATCGTTCCCCACCACCTCGAGCAAGTGCTCCAGAGCTCGTGGGGCAAGCTGCACGCCAGCGCGCTTTGCCCTGACCGCCACCCATTTCCCAAGTCGGTCGGGTGGGAGTGGATCCACCTTGACGTGGGCGGCCAGTCTCGCGATTCCCGCCTGCACCTTGGCCTCGGCCCCGAGGACGAGGACGAGCACGGTCGTTGGAGAGGGACGATCGAGGTAGCGTTCGACCACCTGCCACACTTTGCTGTTCTTGCGCCACTGCTCGATGCTCCGGACGACCACGAGTCTCCGATCGGCCATCATCGGCGGCGTCTCAACGAGCGCGTGGAAGCTCTCTCCGTCCAGATCGCTCGCCTGCCGGACATCGACGTTGAAGTCCCGTGTGCCCGGGTCCACGACGTGCTCGACGAGCAGGGAAACGAGGTCATCCTTGAGGATGTACTCGGCCCCGGTCAAATAGTAGACCGGAGCGATCTCACCCTGCCGAATCCGGCGGTGTGCGGTGTCGAACGAGAGGGAGGCCGCCATACGTGGCGGAAGTTACCGATGGTGGAAAGGCGAAGAAAGCCTGGTGGCTCAGGGGCCGATGGCGGTGTGCGACACGAACGGCTGGTCGTTCGCGCCAGGTGTGCGCCACCCACCGCCGAACGGAGGCACCGCGAGGGTCGTGAAGCTCACGAACGGGATTCCCGGATTTGCGATCACGGCGGGAACGGGGGCCTGAATCGAGGCGCGGGCCGGGGGGAGCGACTCGGCGGTGGTCGTGGCAGCGCGGTCCCACACCACCAACGCCACCCCGGTCGCGGCCATGAGCGCGACCATGAGGCCTGCTGATGCGGGCATCACGGGCTCGGGCGCCGCAACCGGCTCAGTCAGCAGCCGCCCCGCCAATTTGCGTCGGAAATCGGGCGACGGTTCGAGGTCGTTGAAGGTCTTGAGCACCGTCACGCCTCGCGACACGCGGGCGTCGTACCGCATGCACCGCGGGCACGCCCGCAGATGCCGCCGCATCCGGCGCGCCAACAGCGGCTCGGCAAGCCGGGCGTCGCGGTAGTCCGAGTAGTACTTGAGAAACTCCGTGCAGTCCACTGGCCTGTCTCAGGTCGATTCCACTCGTTCTACCGGTGCACACCGGGGGAAGTTCCAGGTCGTCGACGGGAATCGCCGCAGAACGAAGGGCCGGAACGGCATGCCCGTCCCGGCCCGTTGTAGGCTGCGAGGTGGGCGGCGGATCAGTCCAGGAGTGGCCCGATGATCTGGGCGAATCGATTCCGGGCTCGGTTGAGTCGGCTCTTCACCGTACCGAGATTGCAGTCCGTGATCTCCGCGATCTCCTCGTAGGTCTTGCCCTCGAGTTCCCGCAACACGAAGACCACCCGATGATGCTCAGGAAGCTGTGCCACCGCCCACTCCACCAACTCCCGCAAGTAACGCTTGCGGTACAGGTCTTCGGGGCGAGACCGATTGTCCTCGAACTGAAGCGGTCGGTGGTCGGCGTCCCAGTTCTTCTTGATGGTCTGGAACAGCACCAGTGGACTCCGGCTCCGGTTCCGGAGTTCGTTCTTGGCGAGATTCGACGCGATCGTATAGATCCACGTCGAAAACTTCTTGCTCTGGTCGAAGCGATGCAGGTGACGGTGCACGCGAATGAAGACCTCTTGCACGAGATCTTCCGCCCGCTCGCGATCGCCGATCGTGCGATGGACGAAATTGAGCAGCCGTTTCTGGTATCGACCCACCAGCTCGTCGAAGGCACGCTGCCTGCCGGCAAGGTAAGCCGCCACCACCTGAGAATCGTCGACCCCGCGGAGCGTCTCACGCTCTGCGCTCACCGCCCCCTGGGCAGTGGCGGGACGAGCCCGCTGCCGAACCTCGATCCCTGCGGTCATGTCATGGCTCCTCGGCGTCGACCTACGGACGCCTCGTTCAGACGAAAAAGGCCGTTGGCGCGTCCTCCTTCCACGTACCGTAGGGGCACAATCCATACCGAGTACGGGTGACGCCAGGTCGCAATTGTCAAGCCATTGCAGGACAATGGCTTAGGCGCTGCGTTCCCCCAACCGCGTCGATGTCGACCCCGTCGGCATGTCCTCCCGCGGGGACACCTGCCCTCACATTCCGAGCCGAAATCCCGCTACGTAGAGCAGGGCAACGATCGACTTCGCGTCCACAATCTCGCCGTCGCGGATCATCTGAAGCACGGTGCTCATCGGTCGCACCTGTACCTGAATGAACTCGTCGACCTCATGCTTCGGTTCCCCGACCGTGATCCCGGTGGCCAAGAACAAGTGGATCCGCTCGTCGGTGAACCCCGGTGTCGTGTACACGGTGGTCAAGTGCTCGATGGACGACGCCTCGCCACCGGTCTCCTCCAAGAGCTCCCGTCTGGCACAGGCCGACGCGGGCTCGCCCGGCTCCAGGACGCCGGCCGGGATTTCCCAGATCTCCCCTCCTGCCGCATGCCGATGCTGCCTGAGGAGCAACACGCTCGGATCGGCGGCCCCCGGTTCGGACAGCAGCGGAACGACGGCTGCGGCACCCGGATGCCGGATGATCTCCAGGTCGAACGTGGCTCCGGTCGGTGCTCGGACCGTGTCCACATCGACCTTGACCAGGCGGCCGTCGTACGCCCGGTGGGTTTGGTAGGTTTCTGGTGGCAATTCGGCCGGCAACGCTTCCTCCTAGAGTAGATTCGGGGCGGGTGCGATTGGTTGCAGACGGGTCCGAGATGCATGGACCGGCGGAAGGACCGTGGGCTTCGTGGTGAGGTCGGCCTGCCCCGCGCCCGCAGCGGCTCTCCGGTCGGGCCGTCCGGGCTCAGGCGTCCCGGTAAAACACCAAGAGGAGTTTGCCTCGGCCGATGGGATTGATGCTCTGATGGTTCCAGCCCATGCGGGCGCGCTCGTTGAGAAGGTCGGTCACGGCCTCCTCATCTTCGCGGGACGCTCCCTGCAACCGGACGATGACCACCTGGTATTCCCTCATCGGACCCTCGTGGCTTGGTGCGGCGCCGTGTCGTACGAATGTTCGCACCCGGCCCCGGTCGGCGAAAGTGCTGGGGAACCGTCGTGACGCGCCGCTCCGAGCTCACGGTCAGCCGCGTCGTGCGCATGGTGTTTGGCACGGCCACGGTCGTGCTGCTGCTGGTGGCGTTCGTTGTGACCCCC
>JAOTWK010000353.1 GCA_029862935.1 Gemmatimonadota bacterium
GTTGAAAGGCGACGGGATCTCGGTGCGCGACGAGATGGAGCTGGCCAGGGCTGCCGAGGCTGCCGGGTTTGGCACGATCTGGCACGCCGAGGCCTACAGGGAAGCCATGGTGCCGTTGGCCGCCATCGCTACCGTCACCGACCGAGTCGGACTCGGCACCTCGGTGCTCCAGTGGACACGCTCTTTGCCGAACATGGAGCTGGCGGCAGCCAACCTCCATGAGCTATCGGGAGGCCGGTTCATTCTCGGGCTTGGCTCGATGCCCCGTGAGTGGAACGAACAGTGGCACGGGATTGCCTACGAGCGTCCCTTGCAGCGGATGCGTGAGTACGTGGAAGCGCTGCGAGTGCTGTGGACGGCGAGCATCGAGGAGCCGGTGGATTATGCGGGGGAGGTCTTCCAGATCCAGCATTACTTCCGGTTCAACGGCCCTCTCGAAGGTACGATTCCGATCTACTTGGGTGTCACCAGAGCACGCATGGCGCAGCTCGCGGGAGAGATCGCCGAAGGTGCGATCTTCAACAGCCAGCTCTCACCGGTTTACATACGCGAGGTGATGCTTGACGAGGTGGACCGCGGTCGTCGGCGCGCCGGGCGCGCCGACAAGGTGGTGACTGCTACCTCCGTGCCAACCGGCGTGTCGGCCGACAGGAAGCAAGCCTATAGATGGGTGAAGCAGGACATCGCCATGCATGTGGGCGTGACGAGCTACCTGGGCACGGTCATGGCGTTCCACGGCTTCGAACCTCTCCATGACGAGATCCAAGCCGAGTGGCGCGCCGGCAACAGGACGGTGGCCGTCGATCTCGTGACGGATGACATGGTTGATGCCTTTGGGCTCGCCGGCACCCCTGGAGAAGTCATGAGCAAGATATCCGATTACGAGGGAGCGGTGGACAGGGTGGTACTGGCCCCACCCGGATACACGGAGCAAGGCGACGAGGTGCTCGCCAACTACCAGGCGATCATCGAGATGGTGGCCGGGTGACGAACACGGCCAGAAGCGGTTGCGATGCCCCGGCCTGGCCGATCGTATGCGGCCCATATCGTGAAGGGAGCGACACGTAGTGACCGAAAGCGACCTTGTCGGGAGGATCAGCTGGGCGATGTCCGGGGGACTGCCCGACGTTCCTGTTGGGCCGAAAGCCGCGCTGATGGTGATCGACGTGCAGTACGTCGACGCTCACCGTGAGGGGCGGCTTGGGAGGAAAGCCGCGGAGGCCGGCGAAATGGAGGCGTTGGAGTACTACTTCTCGCGTCTCGAGACGACCGCGCTTCCTGCCATGAGCGCGCTGATGGCTGCGTGCCGCACCGCCGGGCTCCCAGTGATCCATACCCGGATCATGAACCTGGCGGGCGACTCGGCGGACACGAGCAGGCGGTACAAGTGCATTGGCGTGCTGGTGCCCCCGGACTCGCCCGAGGCCGAGTTTCTGCCCGAAGTCGCCCCGCTTCCCGGAGAGGTTGTGATCAACAAAACGACATCTGGTGCGTTCATCTCCACCAATGCCGATTTTGTGCTGCGCAACATGGGCATCGATACCGTGATCATCGTGGGAGTGGTGACGAACAACTGCGTTGAGACGACGGCGCGTGACGCGTCGGATCTGGGCTATGCCGTCATCCTGGTGGATGATGCATGTGCCGCCATCACTCAGGAGGGCCATGATTACGCGATGCGCCATCTGCATGGCAACTACGTCATTGTGAAGTCCTCCGCGGAGGTGCTCGAGCAGATAGGCACTCTGACGGATACGGTGACGCCGCACCCAAAGGAGAGCCAGGAGCTCGAGTCGACGTCCGGATGACCGAAGCCTGCGATGTGTGCCCATCCAAGCCTGCGGGAATCGGTGCACCGTGAGTTGCTCTCACCTGGTTCACATCGACGATCTGGCGTGGGAGTCCCACAACCTGTCGGGGCAATCGACTACACCCGGCTATCGCAAGAAGACGCTGGTCGTTGACGAAACCACAACGCGTCGCGTCGCTCTTATTGAAGTTGCTCCCGGGTATGGCGACTCGAGTGCCTATCACGATTCAGCAGAGGAAGGCTTCTTCATCTCAGGAGATTGCTATCTCAGTGGTGAAGGGGCATTCGAAGCAGGGTTCTACTTCTGGCGGCCAGCGGGATTCGTCCATGCCGCCAGCAGCGAACGTGGCTTCGTCGCCTTGGTGATCACGGAGGGCGAGAGTTCCGCAGAAGGCAGTGGCCCCACGTCTCGTGTTCCCCGACCAGATTCGGAGGCGGGCACGAACGCATTGGCGAGCGGGGAGTCCGCAGTCGGCCCTCGCGGTTGGGTGCAAAGATTGGATACGGCGTTGCTTCCGTGGTGGCCGGGACCAAACTTCTTCAGAGGCCGGGGCGGCAACGCCGACCTCGACGCCGAGCGTCTGGCTGTGAAGGTCCTGTCCGAGAATGCTCGGACGGGCGCCCAGTCGCTCCTGGTCAGGGTGTCGCCTTCGTTTCGTAGTGAACCGACAGGACCAATCGATGCACGTGTCGAGATGTACGTGCTCACGGGATCAATCTCGGTCGGCGAGCGGCACCTCCGCGCAGGCCACTTCGCCCAACAGCAAGTTGGCTCGACCACGGGGGCAATCGCGAGCGAGGAAGGCGCACTGGCCATACTCAAGACCTCCGCCCGTCTCGACCTCGCTGCCAGGCCATGACAAGCCACGCGATATCAAGACCGACCCAGCCTGGCGGCATGACGATCGCCGAGAAGATCCTGGCGAGGGCCTCCGGCTTGCAGAGGGTGGGGCCTGGCGATGTCGTTGAAGTCGAGCCGGATGTCCTCGTGCTGCTCGACGGCAATTTTATGCGCGGTATCGGATTCGAGCTATCCCGAGTGGCATTTCCCGACCGGATCGTCGTGGTGTTCGACCACTTCGTTCCAGCGGAAGGGGCGACCGCGACAGACGCTCACGCCCGGGGTCGGGAGTTCGTGGAGCGTTTCGGCATTGACCGGTTTCATGACGTCGGTCCCGATCAGGGAATCTCCCATCAGCTCGTCTGCGATCTCGGCTACGTACGACCCGGCCAGCTCATTGTGTCTATGGACTCCCACACCTGTGCGGCGGGCTCGATGAACGCCCTTGGCGGCGCTCTGGGCCCCGTCGACATGGCTGAGGTCGCAGTCCTTGGTCGAACTTGGTTCCGCTGCGGCCCGACGGTTCGCTACGAGCTGAGCGGTGTTCCGGGCCCCGGGGTTGCTCCCAAGGATGTCTTCCTCGAGATTGCGGGGCGTTTCGGGGACCACACATTGGCCAACCTCGAGTTTGTGGGCTCTGGCATCGCCGCGTGGTCGGTGCAGCAGCGAAAAGCGTTGGCGACGATGTGCTCGGAACTGGGGGCTCAGTTCGCTGCATTTCCGTTCGACGAGACGCTCGCCGCGCACCTCGGCGGCCTCGGTGTGGAAGAGCCGGATCGAGGGTCTGTGAATCCTGACCCCAACGCGTTCTACGAAGCGGAACGCCAGATCGATTTGGCCGCGCTCGAACCCATGGTCGCTCTGCCGCACGGCGTGGTCGGCAACACCGTCCGGGCGCGAGACGTTGGGGAGGTGTCCGTGAGCCGCTGCTTCGTCGGGTCGTGTGCCAACGGGACCCTCGACGACCTACGGGAGGCCGCCGAGATCGTGAACGGTCGGCGTATCGCGAACGGAGTGCGCTTCATCGTCACCCCGGGGAGTGCGGCGATCCATCGCCGCGCCGCCGACCTCGGTTACGTGCGCATCCTCGAGGAATCGGGAGCCGTCGTCACGGCCTCGGCATGTGGGTCATGTGCGGGGCTCGGCTCTGAAGTCGCCGGTGCTGGAGAGCGGGTCCTCTCTTCGAGCACGAGGAATTATCAGGGTCGAATGGGGAGCCCGAAGGCGCAGGTCTACCTCGCCTCGACAGCCACAGTGGCCGCTTCTGCGCTCGCCGGCCGCATCGCGAGTCCGCTGGAGGTCATCTGATGGAGATCAGGGGACTTGCGCGCATCCTTGGAGACGAGGTGAGCACTGAGCTAATGCTGCCGATGCCTGTGTTGCTTCTGCCCCTGGCAGAGCAGGCGGAGCATCTCCTCGAAGGCGCCGATCTGGGAGGGGGGAGAATCTCCGGCGATGATGACATCCTGCTGGCGGGTTCGGGCTTCGGTGTCGGTTCAGCCAGGCCGGCCGCCCGGGTGCTGCTTGCTGCGGGCGTCGCAGCTGTCGTGGCACGGTCGATCAGCCAGACTTTCATCCGGGGAGCGGTGAATTATGGTCTGCCGTGCTTCGAGTACGCGC
>JAOTWK010000354.1 GCA_029862935.1 Gemmatimonadota bacterium
CGTGCCTGTCGAGTCCGATACCGTCTTGATGCTGTGCGCGCCCGTGCCTGCCACCCCGTGGCAATCCGTGCACACGGGGGCCACCGACAGCCCTTTCTCGAGCAGTCCGCGCCCGTGTACGCTGTGCCTGTAGGACGCCACCGTGGAAATGTTCTCCTGCCCAAACCTCCCCATCTTGTCACGGTCTTCGTGACAGGTGGCGCAGATTTCGAACTGGGTGAGCCGGTAGACCGATGACGACGGGTCGCTCGGCCCGAGAATGTGATGGTGCGTGTGACAGTCGCCGCAGGTCGCTGCCGCGTCACCGGTCTCCGGGTGAGTCTGACCGTGAACACTGACTGCGAGTTGCGCACTCGCCTGCGGATGACAGCCGCCGCAGCCAACGGGGGCTGCAGCACCGTGCGGGAAGTCACCGAGGTCGCGGTGACAAAGCGTGCAGTCGAACCCGAGCTTCCCGTGGACGGACTCCTGGTACCGCGCCGGCTGCACGAACAGCCGTTGGGCTTTGACGGAATCCCCGGCAATCCTGCGCAGGAACTCTGGGTTGGAATGACACGCGACGCACATGGATTGCGCGCCCGCCACGCTGACCGCCGTCAGCAGACAGACCGCAAGAATTGCTGCGCCCCGGCCCAAACTTCCCTGGTGTGCGCGTTCCGTCATTCGCACCCACTCTCCTTGCGCATGTAAGCGCTTCGCAAAATACCGAGTCACTCGACCGGGATTTCGAAGGAAGAATGAGAATCCCTTTAATCACCCCATCGGTCTTCTCGGACGGCACTACATTGCGGTTGCACTGCTCCACCGATCACATAGAGCAAAGATAGGTGGGCGTAGCGCTGACAGGAGAGTTGGCGTGCGAAGTATCACGTCGGTCGCGATCGGGCTTGCTGCCCTGCTGGTTGGGGCAGCGCCCATATTGGCGCAGGATGATCAGGCTTGCCTGATGTGTCACGGGAACGGGCAGATGTTTGCCGGCTCCCGGGACAGCGCCCGGCTGCATGTTTCCCCGCGCGTGTTGGCGAACTCCGTGCATGGCGCCGCCAACCTCCAGTGTGCCATGTGTCACCTGGGAATGGACTTTCCGCATCCGGACGAGCGCCCTGAGCCGGAATGTGATCTTTGTCACCGCCAGGAGGCGGAGCAACACAACACGTCGCTTCACGGCCAGGCGGCGGCGCGTGGCGATCCCCTGGCGCCGAGTTGTGTGGACTGCCATGGCGGGCACAACATCCGGTCACACTTTGATCCGAGATCACCGACCCGGGTACTGAACATTCCGTTTCTCTGTGGTGAGTGTCACCACGAGGGCACGTCCGTTTCCCGCACCCGCAACATTCCCCAGGATCGAATCCTCGAGAACTACTCTGAGTCCATACACGGCGAAGGGTTGCTGTTGCGCGGCCTTGTGGTGACGGCGGTGTGTACCTCGTGCCACACGTCGCACGAGATCCTGCCGCATACCGATCGGCGCTCCAGCATTCATGAGGCCAACGTCGCTGGTACCTGCATGCAGTGCCACGGGCAGATCGAAGCTGTGCACCAGCAGGTGATTGCGGGCCGCTTGTGGGAAGAGGAGCCCCACAAGATCCCGGCCTGTGTCGATTGCCATTCGCCGCACAAGATTCGGCGTGTGTTCTACGACGCAGGCGCGGCGAATCGCGACTGTCTGAGCTGTCACGAAGACCCGACCCTGACCGGTGTGGCGCAGGGCGATACCGTCTCCCTCTACGTCGACACTGAGGAGTACGCGGTCTCGGAGCACGGCGAGACTGCCTGTGCGCAGTGTCACTCAGAGGTCAACCCCAACCTGCGACGCCCCTGCGCCGCGATCAGCACGCCGGTCGACTGTGCGGTGTGCCATGCGGGCCCGGCCAGTGAGTACCAAGGCGGAATTCACGGTACGCTCGCAGCTCAGGGGGATACCGACGCGCCCACTTGCCTGGACTGCCACTCCAAGCACGCGACCAAGGACCGACTCGATCCGACGTCATCGACGTTCGCGCGGAACGTTCCGGATCTGTGTGCCAAGTGTCATCGGCAGGGCGAGCAGGCTGCCGTACGCATTGTGAGCGACGTGCCCGCTCCGGTCGAGAGCTACCGCATGAGCATTCACGGGACAGGGCTGCTGCAAAGCGGGCTCACCGTGACCGCAACCTGCGCCAATTGCCACTCGCCCCACGGTGAGCTGCCGGCCTCGGATGAGCGCTCGACGGTGCACGCCGACAATGTGGCCGACACGTGCGGCAAGTGTCACTACGGAATCGAGGAGATCTTCCAGACCAGCATCCACTGGCCCGGCAACGGCAAGGGCGATCGCTCCGAGCACGAGCTCCCGACCTGCGAGGACTGCCACACGTCGCATACGATCAGTCGGGTGGACCGTGGAGACTTCCGCCTCACCATGATGAACCAGTGCGGCCGCTGCCACGAAGACGAGGCCGAGACGTTCTTCGACACGTTCCACGGCAAGGTGTCGCGGCTGGGTGACGAGGCAGCCGCGAAGTGCTACGACTGCCACGGAACGCACAACATCCTTCCCACCTCGGAGCCGACGTCGTTACTGAGCCGGCGCAACGTGGTCGAGACCTGTTCGAAGTGCCACAAGGGAGTGGGCATCCGGTTCACGGGATATCTCACCCATGCGACGCACCACGATCCGGAAAAGTATCCCTGGCTGTTCTGGACATTCTGGGGGATGACGGCGCTGCTCATCGGCACGTTGAGCTTTGCACTCTTGCATACGTTGCTGTGGCTGTGGCGGCTGGTCTGGACACCGTGGCTCGCCCCTCACGCGAAGCCGAAGGAAGGCGAGAAGCTCTACCGTCGCTTCACCGTCTGGGAGCGGTCGATGCACGGCGTGATGCTCCTCAGCTTCTTCACGCTGGCACTCACGGGGATGGTGCTCAAGTTCTCGTACATGGGGTGGGCGCAGACATTCGCGGCGTTTCTGGGAGGATTCGCAACAACCGGTATGATGCACCGCCTTGGGGCGATCGCACTCATCGCGATCTTCGCCGCCCACCTGTGGGACGTGCGAAAACGTAAGCAAGGCTCGGGGCTCAGCTGGCGCAAGTTCATCCAGACCGATCGATCCCTCATTTTCACCAAGCGGGATCTCAAGGAGTTCGGCCTGTCCATGAAGTGGTTCTTCGGCAAGGGGCCACGGCCGAACTACGGACGCTATACGTACTGGGAGAAGTTCGACTACTTCGCGGTCTTTTGGGGAATGTTCGTCATCGGATCCACGGGGATCTTGCTGTGGTTCCCTGAGTTCTTCACCATCCTGCTGCCGGGCTGGACCGTCAACGTGGCGACGATCCTGCATAGTGACGAAGCGCTCCTTGCGGTCGCGTTCATCTTCACGGTGCACTTCTTCAACACGCACTTCCGGCCGGACAAGTTTCCCATGGATCCGGTGATTTTCACTGGCCGTGTGCCCGTGGAAGAACTCAAGCGCGACAAGCCAGACGAATATCAGAAGTTGGTCGACAAGGGCGAACTCGAAGAACACCTCGTCGAGCCCTATCCGAAGAAGCTCGAACGGGCCTTCAAGGTCTTTGGCTTCACGGCACTGGCCATCGGACTCGCGCTCATCGCGCTCATCATCTACTCGATGCTGTTCGGCTATCGCTGAGCGCCACGCAGACCGAACTGGCGCGCTGCAGAGGGTGGACAAGCGCAGTCCTCGGCGAAATTGAGTCTGGACGACTCGGGCTACCGATCATAGCTTGGGGCGTCTGTCCACAAGGGGGGAGGGGGTCTATGAGACGGTTCGTCGTTCGCGCGGCCGTGGCCGCTGGGGTGTTGGCGGTCGTGGCGACGCCGCTCCATGGCCAAGGCTACAACATTCGGCTGGACACGTGGTACCAGTCGGCCGCATACCGTGGCTGGCAGGCCGACTCAATTCCGGCGAGTGATGCAGTTCCCGGTGTCGGAGGCGGTTTCGTCACGCCCGACGGCATCGCGGCCCGATGTGGGGTCGGAGCGACATTTTGCACCTTCTACGAGTCGGGACCCGAGCTTCGCGGCCAGCCAGTAGTCGCCACCCTGGATGTGGGGGTGTGGGGTTTCGGTGTGGAAGGATTGCGGGCGCGAGTTCGAACCCGCCTGGCCGCGGACTTGTCCAGTGCGGCTGATCAGGGCGCGGCGAACCCCAACCTCGACGTGTGGCCCGCCACCGAACCGAATCTCCAGTTGGTCGAAGGGTATTTGGAGTACAGCAGGCGCCTGTTCACGGTTCAGGCCG
>JAOTWK010000355.1 GCA_029862935.1 Gemmatimonadota bacterium
GTTTGCGTTCATGCGGGTAGGCGAGCTCGTGCGACGGGGAGAGTTGAGTCGGGCGGCTGGCGTGGTCGCCGCGGCAACCACCCATATCGGTCGGAGCCCGGTGCGGCTTGCCGTCGACGAGGTGCTCGCCGTGGAGCGAGAGGAGGGCGTCCGATCCACGTGGTTCTTCCTCACGGGCACGCCGTCCTTTGCGACGTGGCGTCGCGGGGACATCACGTACGCCATCGAGTCGAAAGCGTCTCGGGGTATAGTGGACGCGGTCCGCGAGGCCGACGGTGAAGTGGCACTGCACGGCTCCTTCGACACGCTCACCGAGCCGGAGTCCTTTGAGCGCGAACGGCGGCGCTTGGCGGCGGTTGGGGGCCGCGTCGAGGGCGCCCGGCAGCATTTCCTGCGGATGCGACCCGGCCGCACGCAGGCCGCCATGGCGACGGCGGGTCTGCTGTACGATGCGAGCTACGGGTTCTCGGATCGGAATGGATTCCGCTTGGGCGTCGCCGATGTGGTGCCCGCCTGGAACGAGCACGAGGGGCGGGAGGATCATATCGAACTGGTTCCGCTCGCGTGGATGGATCGCGTGCTGAGCAAGCACCACCGCGTGGAGTCCCCCGCTGCGCTCGCGTCGAGCGCGGTGGAGTCGGCCGAAGTGTGTCGGGCCGTCGGAGGATTGTGGGTGGGTCTCTGGCATCCCAACATGTCGGCTCCGCTCGGTTTCCCCGGAGCGGCGGACGCCTATCGAGAGATCGTGGAGCGCCTCTGTCAGACGGAACCCTACGTCGGGACGCTCGCCGAGATCGTCGAATGGTGCCGAGCGCGCCGGGCGCTCCGTGCCCGACGCGTCAGCCCCGACGGTCAGGTCGAGCTCGATCAGACCGGAACTGGTGGTCACCGGTTCGGGCTCCGAGATGAGACCGGGAGAGCCGTGTGATGGCCCGTCGGCGGTGGTGGAGGCTGCTGCAGGTCCTGCTCGGCGTTCTCGTCATCGGGTTGGCCGTCCGGTCGCTCGCACGGAACTGGGATCTGCTCACCGCCCAGCCCCTTCAGTGGGACGTGGATCTCCGGCTGTTGGTTGCCAGTGCCGCCACCGTATGGGCCGCCTACGCGCTCCTCGTCGAAGCGTGGCGTCGTGTGGTGGTGGGGATGCGGCAGCGGCTCGCATACCTGGATGCAGCGCGGATCTGCATGCTGGCCAACCTCGGTCGGTACGTTCCCGGCAAGGTCTGGTCGATCGCAGGCGCCGCGCTGCTATCCCGGCAGGCCGGTGTGGATGCATCGGCGGCCGTCGCAGCGGCGTTCGTGCTCCAGGCACTGTCTCTTGCCAGTGGCGTGCTCGTGGTCGCAGCCGTCGCGCCCGCTACCCTCTCGGAGGTGAGTGGTGCCTTCGTGGCCGTCACCGTCGCCACCGGGATCGTGGCCATCACGGGAGTCCTTCTGTTGACCTCCGAGCGGTGGCTGGCCACCATTCGACGGCTGCTGCCGGTCATCCCGGCGGGGATCGCGCCAGTGCCGTTCGGCACGATGCTCGCCGGGTTTGCGGCCAACGTCGTGGCTTGGGGAGCGTATGGGTTCGCGTTTCTCCTGCTGGTCAAGGGACTCGCGCCAGACGCCGATCTGTCGTGGTTTCAGGCCACTGCCATCTTCGCATCCTCGTACGTCGTTGGCCTGGTGGCCGTGTTCGCGCCGGCTGGCATCGGCCCGCGGGAGTCCATGTTCGTGTTGCTCCTCCACGGCATCGTGGGGCCCAAACTCGCTCTCGCGCTCGCTGTGGCGGCCAGAATCCTGCTGACCGTCACCGAGCTTGGTGCGGCATTACCGTTCCTCGCGCGGTCGGCCGGCATGAGAAAGCAATGACGACACCAAGCCCGTCCAGAGACACGTTCACGCCGCCCCGTCCGCACCTCGTGGCGCTGGGGCTGCTGTCGGCGTGGGTCATCCTGCTGTCTCTCCCCATGTGGACGGGTCGGTTCTTGGCCGGTCCGCACAGTGATCAGTTCGTGGCTGGATTTGCCATCCGGTTTTGGGGGGCGCTGCAGTGGCGCGCCACAGGATCGATTCCCCTGTGGAATCCCGAAATGATGGGCGGGGTGCCGGTGTTCGCGGGATTCGGCGACCTCTTCTATCCGACGTCGCTGCTTCGCCTCGTCTTGCCCACCATCACCGCGATGAACGTGGGCTTCGTGGCGCATTACATCCTGGCGGGGTTCTTCACCTACCTGCTGCTCCGTTTGCTGGGTTTCTCCTGGCTCGGCGCAGTGGTCGGTGGGACGGCGTACGAGATGAGCGGCGTCGTGTCGTCGCTCGTCTCCCCGGGACACGACGGAAAGCTGTTCGTGAGCGCGCTGCTCCCACTCATGATGATCGGCTTGGTTCTCGCGTTCCGGCTGAAACGACTCGAGGGTCACGCCTTGCTGGCACTCGCGGTGGGCCTGGCCGTGCTGTCCCCCCAATACCAGATGGCCTACTACGCGCTCATCGCGACGGGGTTGTTTGCGCTGTACCTCGCATTCGGCGAATCGTCCGATCGGCCTCTCGCCGACCGAGCAGGCACGCTCGTCCTGGCCTTTGCCGCCGTTCTGGTTGGGTTTGGGATCTCCATGATCCAGGTCCTGCCGTTCCTGCAATACATCCCGTTCTCGCCGCGCGCCGAGGCTGGTGGGTTCGCGTGGAGCGTGTCGTACGATCTGCCGTGGGCGCACGTGCCGGAGTTCGTGATGGCGGGGTTCACCGGGGCCAAGGAAACCTACTGGGGGCCCAACCCGCTGAAGCTGCACAGCGAGTATCTCGGTCTCTCGGTTGTGGGCCTCGCCGCGCTGGGTGTGACAACGCAGCGTCGCCGGCTTCTGTATTGGCTCGGTGGCATCGGTGCGCTCTTTCTTCTTGTGAGTTTGGGTGACGGAACGCCATTCTATCGTCTGTGGTGGGCGGTCATGCCCTACGTGAAGCAGACGCGCGCGCCTGGAATGGCGTTCTATGTGGTCGCATTCGTCTTCGCCGTCATGGCCGGGCTCGGCGCAGAGCGGGTCGAGGGAGGGGTAGGGAAGGTGGGCGCCCTCGTCGCCCTGGCGGTTGCGGCCGTCTTGGCCCTGTTGGCAGCGGCCGGAGTGATCGGTGATGTGGCAGGTGGGATCGCTCGCGCGGCGTCTCCGGATCGGATGGGCGCGCTGCCGGCCGGGGTTCGCGATGCTATCGCGATCGGCGCATTCGGCAGCGCCGCGATGCTGGCCATTGGAGCCGCCCTGATCCTGGCGCGCTTTCAGAATCACCTCAAGCCGGCGGTGTTTGTCGTAGCGCTCCCGCTGGTCCTGGGAGCCGACCTGACCCTCGATGCGCGCCACTTCTGGGAGTGGAGCGACCCTGGTGAGGTCTATGTCGATGATGCCATCGTGGATCGGTTGCGCGACGAGCCCCGGCCCTACCGGGTACTGGATCTGGGCGTGTACTCGGGCACGGCCCTCATGGCGCACAACGTCTCCCAGGTGCTGGGGTACCATGGGAACGAGATCCGGTTCTACGACGCGCTGCTTGGCGGGAAGAACGTGTGGCGTAACCTTCTCAGCAGCGAACGCCTCTGGGACCTCCTGGCCGTTCGCTTCATGATCCTCCCGGATTCCACCTCTTTGCCGGGCTACGTGATGGAGATGGGGCCGGTCACAACTGGGGAGGGGCGTCTCGCCTACGTCTATCGTGCCGACCAGCCGCCTCCGTACGCCTGGGTGGTGGGTGGAGCGGTGCGAGCCACCGACGACCAGGCGATCGGAGCGATCATGAACCGATCGATGCCGCTTCGGCGCATTGTGTTTCTGGAGGAGGATGCTCCGCTCCCACTGCCCCTCGGTACGGTGCCCGACTCCGTGCCAGTCACGGCCCGCGTCACCGCGTGGCAGCCGGGTCGGATGACCGTGTCCCTCGAGCCGGCCATGCCTCGCGACGGGTACCTCGTGGTGAGCGAGAACTGGTATCCGGATTGGAAGGCGACCGTTGATGGAGCCGCTGCAGACGTGTGGCGGGGGAACGCCTCGCTACTCACGGTTCCCGTTTCCCGTGGGGCGAGCCGCATCGAGCTGGTCGTCGCGAGCGCCAGGTACCGTTTGGGACGCTCGGTGACGATCATCAGCCTCGTGCTCGTGGCAGTGGGGTTGGGAGCGCCGACGGTCGGGCGGTGGAGGCGCAGCCGTGTCTGACCGAGCACTCGTGATCATCCCGACGTTCAACGAGGCGAGGAATTTGCCTCAAAT
>JAOTWK010000356.1 GCA_029862935.1 Gemmatimonadota bacterium
CAGCACGACGCTGAGATCAAGTTCGGCGTGTCGGTGATCACGGCGACCGAACCCGAGGAGTGCCGCGCCGGCGACGTGCTGCGCGGGAAGATCAAACCGCACGAGTGCGCGGCGTTTGGCACGCTGTGCACCCCTGAGCGTCCATTGGGCGCCCCGATGGTGTCGTCAGAAGGTGCCTGTGCTGCCTACTACAACTACGGTCGCTTCCGCAACGTGGCCGCTTCGTGAGCACGTCTGACCTTTCCCAGGGACCGGTGTGCCCGGTTCCTCGCACCGACTACCAGCAGATCCAACTCGGCCACGGCTCCGGCGGCAAGATGAGCGCCGCACTGTTGCGCGAGCGGTTTCTGCCGCACTTCACAAATGAAACGCTGGCGAAGCTGGGTGATGCAGCGGTGGTTGGTGTCGCGTCGGACAGGCTCGCGATCTCGACCGACACGTTCGTCGTCCAGCCGCTCGAATTTCCCGGTGGAAACATCGGCACGTTGGCAGTGCACGGGACGCTGAACGACTTGGCGATGATGGGAGCCCATCCGCGCTACCTCGCGGCTGGCTTCGTGCTCGAAGAAGGACTGGAGCTGGGTCTCTTGGATCGCATCGTGGCGGCGATGGCAGGAGCGGCGCGAGACGCCGGCGTCCCGTTGGTCACTGGTGACACGAAAGTCGTCGAGCGCGGCAAGGCGGATGGCGTGTTCATCAACACGACTGGGGTTGGAGAAATCGATCCTACGTTTCAGCCCGCGGCGACGTGTGCCCGTGTGGGCGATGCGGTGGTCGTGAGTGGACCGATCGGCCGCCACGGCATCGCCGTGATGGCGGTGCGGGAAGGGCTCGAGTTCGAGGTCGAGTTGGAGACCGATTCAGCCAACCTTGCTCCGCTCGTTGACGCGTTGAGAGACGCGGTCGGGTCCGCGGTCCACGTCCTGCGCGACCCGACACGTGGTGGATTGGCCAGTGCGCTCAACGAGATTGCGGCGGCGGCTCGCGTTGGCGTCGAGCTCGAGGAAACCGCAGTGCCTGTCCCACCGCCTGTCATTGCCGCCTGCGAGATGCTGGGATTCGATCCGCTGTACGTGGCGAACGAGGGAATCCTCGTGGCTTTCGTTGACGCCTCAGCTACCGAGCGAGCACTCGCCGCAATGCGTGGCCACCCCTTGGGTGCCGATGCCGCGGTGATCGGACGCGTGGTGGGAGAGCATCCCGGAATCGTCGCGCTCAAGACGCGGATCGGTGGCACGCGCGTCGTAGATATGTTGCCCGGAGATCAGTTGCCACGAATCTGTTAGCTCGTCATGCCAGCAGACCTCGGTGCGTCTGGCACTCATCCTGCCGCGACCGTATCGTTGTGAGACCTCCCACTCGCTCTTCAGACTCACGTGCACACCCCACGTGGAGGCAGCAATGAACCGTGCTTCTCTCGTCGCAACTCGCCACTCTGGCAGGCTGGTATTGGCCGTCGTGGCTCTTCAGTTTTGCTCTGCGTCGGTAGCAGCGCAGCAGCCGGTTGCCAAGACCGATTACCAAACACCTGCTCAAGTGCTCGTGGACATCGTGGACGCACCGCTGACGCCGTCGGTGCTGATGAGCCCGGACCATGAGTGGATGCTCCTGCAGGAGACGCCGAGCCTTCCACCTCTCGCCGAGTTGGCAGAACGGGAGCTGCGGTTGGCCGGATTGCGCATCAATCCGCAGACCAACGGTCGGAGCCGCAGGCGACCGTTTACCGGCCTCAGGTTCTTGCGCACGTCCGACTCACGAGAACTGGCGGTGACGGGACTGCCAGAGCGCCCACGTCTCGGCAACGTGTCGTGGGCCCCGGATGGGGAGCGTGTCCTGTTCACGCACACCACGTCGAGTGGCATCGAACTGTGGGTGGCGGACATCACCTCTGGGCGAGCGCGGCGTCTCACGGAGCCGGTGCTCAACCTGACCGCCGCTGACCCGCCAGCGTGGATGTCCGACAGCAGGACGATCATCACGACGGTTGTGCCGAAGACGCGAGCGCCTGCTGAACCGGCAGCGCCCGCGGTACCATCGGGTCCAACGGTGCAGGAAAATGTCGGGAAGACCGTGCCGGCTCGTACCTATCAGGACCTTCTGAGCAACGCCTACGACGAAGCCCTTTTCGAGTACTACGCCACCGCGCAGTTGGCCAAGGTCACAGTGGACGGCGACGTGACGATCCTGAGCGAGCCGGGGATCATCTGGTCACAGACTCCCGCTCCCAACGGGATGTACATCCTGGTAGAGACCGTGCACCGTCCGTATTCCTATCTGGTGCCGGCCTACCGGTTTCCGACCCGGATCGAGGTCATTGATCTGCAGGGCAATCCTGTCCATCTAGTCGCGGATTTGCCGCTCCAGGAGGGTGTGCCCGTTCCGTTCGGTAGCGTGCCAGTTGGACCACGGAGCGTGTCGTGGCGGTCGGATGCGCCAGCGTCGCTCTACTGGGTCGAGGCGCTCGACGACGGCGATGCCGGGAAGCCTGCCGACGAGCGTGACCGGGTGTTCATGCTGGCGGCTCCGTTCACTGGCGATCCGATGCCGCTCATCACGCTTGGGCTGCGATACGCCGGCTTGCAGTGGGGCACCGATGATCTCGCACTCGTGTGGGAGCGATGGTGGCGCACCCGTCAAGTCCGTACGTGGGTTGTCCGGCCAGGACGAGCAGACACCGAGCCACGAGCCCTTATGGACAGGTCGTACGAAGATCGATACAGCGATCAGGGTACACCGATGATGATGCCGAATGCGATGGGCGCCTATGTGCTTCGTACCGCCAATCGCGGACGCACGCTGTTCATGAGTGGATCGGGAGCGTCTCCGGAAGGCGATCGACCATTCTTGGACAGGATGGATGTGCGGACAGGGCAAACGGAGCGGCTGTTCCAGTCTGAGGCACCGTACTATGAGCGGCCGATCGACGTTCTGGACGACGCCGGTCGACAAGTCTTGACCATGCGTGAGTCTCAGCAGGATCCCCCGAACTACTTCGTCCGTGATCTGCGCCGAAATCGCGTCCGACAGGTGACGTCGTTCCCCAATCCGACACCGCAACTCGATGGAATGCACAAGGAGCTCGTCCGCTACCAGCGTTCGGACGGTGTCGACCTGCAGGCAACGCTGTATCTCCCGCCCGGATACGACGCGGCACGGGATGGCCCCCTTCCCACGTTCGTCTGGGCGTACCCCCGCGAGTTCAAGAGTGCGGATGCGGCAAGTCAGGTGAGTGGGTCGCCACATCGGTTCACTCGGCTCACCGGGTGGTCGACTCCCCTTTGGGCCGCACTCGGGTATGCGGTGCTCGACGGTGCCACCATGCCGATCGTCGGCGCGGGAGAGGCGGAACCGAACGACACGTACGTAGAACAGCTGGTGGCAAGTGCCCAGGCGGCGATTGACGAGGCTGTGAGGCGCGGCGTGGCCGATCCAGCACGCGTGGCTATCGGCGGACACTCGTATGGCGCTTTCATGACCGCCAACCTGTTGACGCACTCGGATCTCTTTGCAGCGGGCATTGCTCGCAGCGGCGCCTATAACCGGTCCTTGACGCCGTTCGGCTTCCAGGCGGAAGAACGGACATTCTGGGAAGCGCCCGACGTCTACTTCCGCATGTCCCCGTTCATGAATGCCGAGAAGGTCAACGAGCCGATCCTCTTGATCCATGGTGAAGCGGACAACAACTCGGGGACGTTTCCGATCCAGAGTCAGCGGTACTATCATGCGCTCAAAGGGCTGGGCGCGACGGCCCGGCTGGTGATGTTGCCGTACGAGAGCCATGGATACCGTGCACGTGAGTCGATCCTGCACATGTTGTGGGAAATGCAGGAATGGCTCGACAGGTACGTGAAGAAGGCGGTGCCATCGGAGCCTCGTGTGAGTGGAGACGAAGGGTATTGAAGCGTTGCGGAATCGCGGTGTGATCGATGCGGCTGGGGTCACGCAGCACGGTGTCCTCAGCCGCGTCGTGTTGTGCGTCTTGGTCGGCCTGTCCCTGCTTGCGGGAACGAACGGTGTGGCAGCGCAGGATCTCACCGTCCCCGGCCCGATCGCGGACCCATCCGTCACGTACCTCGGCAACGCGGGCGTGTTCATTTCCTACGCGGGTCATGGCGTGCTCATCGACGCGCTCGTGCGTCGCGGAATCCCGCCATACGTCACTGCTCCAGCTGACGTTCGTGAGAAGCTGGAGCGGGCGGAGTCCCCGTTTGACGATGTCGACCTGGTGCTC
>JAOTWK010000357.1 GCA_029862935.1 Gemmatimonadota bacterium
CGCGGTCATTGATCGCGACCTTGACGCGGATCGTGGCGAGCTCACCCCCAAGGGAACGCCTAAACGGAAGACGGTCGTCGAGAACTTCACCGATACGATCGCCTCCCTGTATCGCCGTGCTGAGCTCACGGTGGGTGGCGTCACCCTCGCGCTCCCCAACTGGCTGTTTCAGTCGCTCGGACTCACGGCGCAGGATGTGCACGTGGACGACGAGCGCATCGTGCTTCCCTCATTGAACACGGCCCTCGTGGTCCGCCGCGTGGCGACCGGTGTCGTGCAGATCGGCTCGTGTCGCTACGAGACGAAGCGCAAGGTGCTGGACTTGGGCACGTTCCTCGCCACGCCGCGGCTGTGGCTCGGAAACGAACAGCTCGTGGAGTTTGCTCCACTCGAAATGCGGCGTCGCGACAGGCCCCGTCGCGGCCGCGAGGACACGCGGTGGCTCGGACGTGCCGCGCCGTTTACGCCGCAGGAAGAGGACCGCGAGCGCTTGGAGACCGCCGCGCGCCACAGCGACTGGACGCTCGAGGAATTGGATCTCGCGGCGCGGTTTCTTGCGTCGCCCGATGAGCGCGACGCCGTCGACGCGATCCGGCTACTGGAAAAGGTGTTGGCGAGCGAAGAAGGACCCCTGGCGGAGCCGGCGCGGCTCATCCTGCACCGCGGGGCAGAGAGTGAGTTCCCCGACATTCGGCGGCGGGCGTTTCAAACCTCGGTGCCTGCCGAGCGTGAGGTGCGGTTCCGGGAGATGCTGGACCGGTTTTTTGCGCAGGATCCGGGGCTCCTCGACAGCGAAACGTCGGCGTTTCTCTGCGAGCGCAGCCTCACTGAACCCAAGGTCGGGGCGATGGTCGCGTTCGCGCGGGACACATGCATCGGTGGCGAGCCGTCCCCCGAAGGCGTGGCACTGGCGCGCTCGCTCCTGAGCTTTCTCGCGGAGTATGGTGCGGCCCACCCGGCGCGTTTCCGCACGATCCGGGCGTTCTTGGTCCGGATGGGCCTGTTCGCTGACCAACCCGAGGTTCGGCGCCACGCCGCCGACGCTCGGGAGACGCTGGAATTCGGATTTCGCCAATGGTTGGGGCCGACCTCGAAGATCGCCGTTGACCCGGAAACGCAGCAGGAGTATCGCTGGGAAGACGTGGTCGTGTTCGAGGAAGACACACCCGACGATACCCGTCGTCGTCTCCTGACCGCGATCCGGAATACCCAACTGCTCAAGGAAGCGGTGTTCCTCTTCTATCCAGGGAGAATGGTCCGCCTGGAGGATGCGCCACCCGGTGGAGTCTGGATTCGGCTTTTGGGGTCGCGGCACGGCAAATCCGTGTACCGGGTCACGATGCAGACCCGCTCTCAGGACACGTACGACCTTGCGATCAACGTGAATGAATCGCTGTCGTCCGATCACGTCCAAGAGGAGATCGATTGGCTGATCCTGTGCGGCGACCCCGCCGATGGCACACCGGTGGTCGAGACGTTCGGTGGGTACTACCCCGATCAGGATCTTTGGACTGAAGAGTTCGTGAGTGGAGAAACACTCGATCGCGAACTTCGTCGGCTTGCGCGCCGGTCCGACCAGGAGGAGAACCTCGGTCAACTGTGGCCGTTTCTCGCGTGGAGCGCGTTGGCATCGTACGTGGATTTCTGGCGGCGGACAGGACGCCGGCTCGAGATTGCGGAGCTGAGCACCACCGATGTCGTCTTGCCGACCCACGACTATCACACAGGGTCCCGCATTGTGTCGTTGTCTGCGCGGCAAGAGCATCGAGACTTGCTCACGATGCTGCAGAAGTTCAAGAGCGAGTTCGTCGATGCCGTGGAACGTGAGCACGAGGGACTCGAGGGGTTGGTGGGATGGAACGTGGTGTTCTCCTCGGTACTCGAAGTCATGGGCGAGACAGCCGGGCTGGCAGCGTTTGAGCAGGCCCTGGCAGCCGAGAGTGACGTGGGCGACGAGCTCCCTGCAGCGCTGCGAGACTACGTCGTCGGCGTGCAGGGCCGCGGGTTCCTCCCTATGCGGCTGTTCTTTGCCGCAAAGCGGTTTCGGCGCTGGAGAGCGCTCAATGCCGACGCCACACCACTCGCCCGCGCGCGCACGCTGCAGGAGCTGTTTGACACGTACGGTCTGGACCGGCTCGCGACGACATACCCGGAAACACGGCTCCGCTTCTTCCGGGAAACGGTGTTTCGAGATGCCACACCAGAGCTGGCCGGTGGATTGAACGATCTGATTGCCCGTGTGCGGGCCCGGGAGCTGCAAGACGCCGAGCTGGCGGGCGCCATCGCTGATCTGCGCCAGCGGATCTCCGTTGAAGAGGAGGATGACTACTTCCTGGCGCGCGTCCCGTTCGCGCACATCCGTCCGGAGGATGCCGTGCATTTCGTGAGCACTGATCTCGGCGGCACGGCGCAGAGCGAGATCGTGGTCAGTCTGGAAGACGCCGATGGGAGCCCGTTCCGCGTACGTCACGCTCTGCTGCCTAAAGAAGTCGAACGTCTGCATCGACTCTTCGTCTCCACCAGGCTGGACGTGCGGTTCCGGCCGGAACATCGCTACCTGGTGGCGATCAACGAGCGCGAGCAGATCATCGGTGGCATCTACTACGAGATGGAGGAGGAGGGTGAGGGAGGGCACCTCGAGAAGATCGTCGTGGCGGATGGCTACCGCCGCAAGGGTGTGGCCGACGGGTTGATGCACGAACTGTTCAACCGGCTCCGCGCCGCCGGTGCCACACGGGTGACCACCGGGTTTTTCCGACCGGAATACTTCTATTCCTATGGGTTCACGATCGAGAAGCGGTACGCGGGGTTGGTGAAGACGTTGGAGTAGTTGTCGGTCTTCAGCCCTCAGCTATCAGCCACCAGCTTCCCGCCGCCCGTTGCCGAATCAGGGTACTCGTCTCCGTCCTCGCAGTCGTCCTCGTTGTCCGTGTACCGCCCTGCCGCGCCCCCGCTGCCCCAAGAAGAAAGGGGCACCCTGTCGGGCGCCCCTCTTCTTGTCGGTCTTCGCTCGCGCTACTTCGCTGCGCCGGCCAACTCTGCGGACGTCACCCCCGCCGCTTCTTCGAGCATGGTCGTCGTCAGCGACTTGGGCCGTTCGATCGGGTAGCCCAGGGCGCGGTCCCACGTGATGTTCGCGAGCACGCCCAGCGCCCGGCCGATGCCGAACAGGACCGTGTAGAAGTCCCACTCGACGAGGCCGTAGTACCACTGGATCACGCCGGACTGTGCGTCCACGTTGGGCCACGGGTTCTTGGCCTTGCCGTGCTCCTGCAGTACGCCGGGCGCTACGTCGTAGATCGTGCTGATCAATTTGAACAGCGGGAAGTCCGGCAGATGCTTGAGGCAGAACTCACGCTGCGCCATGTAACGCGGATCGGTCTTGCGCAGCACCGCGTGCCCGTAGCCTGGAACCACTTGACCGCTGTTCAGCGTATCCCACAGCGCCTGCTTTACGGTCGCCTTGGTGTACTTGTCACCGCCCAGTTGGTCCATGAAGTTCTGCGTCCAACGCAATACCTCCTGGTTGGCGAGGCCGTGGAGCGGGCCGGCGAGGCCGTTGATGCCCGCTGACAGCGCGTAGTAGCAGTCCGACAGCGCCGACGCGACGAGATGCGTCGTATGTGCGGATACGTTGCCCGACTCATGATCCGAATGGAGAATGAAGTACATCCGGGCCACGTCGTCATACGGGTGCGGAATGCCCATCTGATGCGCGAAGTTGCCACCCCAATCAAGGTTGTAGTTGGGGGCGATGTGCGTGTCGGCTTTGTACTTCATGCGGTAGATGTACGCACCGATCGACGGCAACCGCGCCAGCATTGTCGTGCAGTCCTCCAACATCGGCTCCCAGTAGTCCATCTTGCTCATGCCTTCGTTGTACCGCTTGACGAAGACGGACTCACGCTGCATAGCGAGAATCGCTGCCGAGAACATCGTCATGGGATGGGTGTCGCGTGGCATGGCGCGCAGCACGTCGATCACGTAGTGGGGGATCTGGCGGCGCGTCTTCCAATCATCCACGACCTTCAATGTTTGCTGCTTCGTGGGCACGTCACCGGTCAGGATGAAGTACCAGAAGGCCTCGACGTAGGGGTAATCTGAGTTCGGCGCTTTGGGCAGCGCCGCAAAGGTCTCGGGGATGGTCTTCCCCCGGAAGCGAATCCCTTCGATGGGATCGAGGTATGAGATGTCCGTGACCAGGCACTTGACGCCGCGCGCGCCG
>JAOTWK010000358.1 GCA_029862935.1 Gemmatimonadota bacterium
GTGCGGCCGCACTCCTGAAGCATTCGGTGGGCAGGAAGTAGGAGCTGACACCACTCCCGATACTCAATGTGGGGAGGGGAATGCCTGGGTCCTGGGATCCGATGGGCGGGAGGCCGGCACGTGCATTCGCTGGCGGTGCCAAGGTTAGCCTGATGGTGGCAATCGTCGCGGTCCTGATTGCAGCCGTCGCCATCGTTACGATTGTCCGCCGGGGCTCCGCGGTGCCACAGCCGGTGGCATTCAACCACGCCAAACACACGCAGGAGCTGGGGCTCGGCTGCGAGTTCTGTCATCCGTACGTGCAGACCGGCGCTCACTCGGGCCTCCCCGATGCCACCACGTGCGCACTCTGTCACACGGCAGCGCAGGGAGAGTCTCAAGAGGCGGCCCGCGTGACAGAACTCCTCACCGCAGGCGATCCACTCCGGTTTAACAAGCTCTTCCGGATGCCAGACCACGTGTTCTACACGCACCGGCGTCACGTTGCCGTCGCCGAGCTTGCGTGCGAGAGCTGTCACGGCGACATCGCGGCGACCGAGCGTCCCCCTCGCCGCGCGCTCATGCGGGTCGACATGGACTTCTGCATGGACTGCCATCGGGAGCAAGGCGCGACGCTCGACTGCAACGCCTGCCATCGGTAGCGCGGAGTTCGATACCATGGGATCAACACGACGCGACTTTCTCTGGACGATGGGTGCTGCAGCTGCGGCGGTTGGCGTGCCCTGGTCGCAGGATGTGGTGTGGGAGTCTGATCTCCTCGATGATCCTGGGTGGACTGCGGGCATCGAGGAACGCTTCAACTCTGCGTGCTTGATTTGTCCGTCGCGCTGCGGCATCAGTGCCCGTGTCGTCGACGGCCACCTCGTTCGCCTGACCGGCAATCCCCTGCACCCGATGAACCGGGGCGGCATCTGCCCTCGTGGGATCGCTGGCGTCCAAGTGCTGTACCACCCCGACCGTGTGACGAAGCCGCTGGTCCGAGTCGGCGCGCGCGGTGCGGGCGAGTGGAGAGAGCTTACCGTCGACGAGGCCATCGACCAGATCGGGAATCGGCTCCAGGGATTACGGGACGGGGGCCGTCCCGAGGCCCTCGCGGTCCTGAGCGGGTTCGCCGCCGCGAGCATGCGGGACGTCTGGCACCAGTTCCTCCATGCCTACGGCTCCCCCAACTACGTCGCGGACGACTACTACGATGGAACCGCCGCCGTGATGGGATTGATGCACGGGATACCACGTGCCCCGAGCTATGACTTGGAACACGCGGACTTCGTGCTCTCCTTTGGCGCACCGTTGTTCGAATCCTGGTGGTCGCCGCTTCAGGCCTTCGTGGCCTATGCGAATCCTGAGGCGGAGCGCCCGGACCGTCCACGGTTCGTGCAGATCGACACCCGTTTTTCGCGGACTGCCGCACGTGCGCACGAGTGGGTCGGTGTTCGGCCTGGCACCCACGCGGTGCTCGCCTTGGGCATCGCCTACGTGCTCATCCGCGACGAGCTGTACGACGCGGAATTTGTCGGACGCAACGTCTCTGGGTTTGAAGACTCGGTCGACACCAACGGGCAGCGCCGCGAGGGTTACCGCTCGCTCGTGACGCGGCGGTATCGCACCGAGGAAGTTTCAGCGATCACCGGCGTTCCGGTGGAGCGCGTCACGTCTCTCGCGCGGGCATTCGCTCAGCGCAGGGCGCCGGTGGCCGTTCTCGGAGCAGACGTGCTGCGCGCTCCTAACGGCCTCCTCGCAGGCGTCTCCGTTCATAGCCTGAACGCGCTCATGGGGCGGGTGAACCGGGCCGGCGGAGTGCTGTTTGGCCGGGACGCCCCGGTCGAGGCCTTGGCAACGCCTGCGTCGGATGCCACGAGTGGGAGAGGGCTTTCGCAGCGGTCGGTGCTGGCGGAAGCGCCCCAATTCGGTGAAGGAGACCCCGCGGAGCGGTTCGCGGCAAACGTGGCCGGGGCCAGTGAGGGGGAAATCGACACGCTCCTCTTCTACTACGCGAACCCGTTGGCGTCGTCCGCCCGGCCAGGAGTGTGGCAGCAGGCGCTCGATCGGATTCCGTTTGTGGTGAGCTTCTCGCCATTCCTCGACGAGACCACCCGCCAGGCCGATCTGGTGCTTCCCGACCTGTTGCCCTATGAGCGGTGGCAGGATGCGCCGGGCGCACCGACGTACCCATATGCTGTGTGGGCCCTGGCGCGGCCGGTAGTGGAGCCGCCGACCGGCCCGGTGCACACCGGTGATGCTGTGTTGGCCCTCGCAAGGCGCCTTGGGGGACCCGTAGGGCGAAGTCTGCCCTACGAGAGCTTTGAGACCCTGTTGCGCGCGCGTGCACGCGGCCTGTTCCAGGCGGGGCGCGGCATGCTCCTCGGCGACGCATTCGAGCGGGAGCAGCATCGGGCGATGGAAGCACGAGGGTGGTGGTTGCCGGAACACACCGAATTTGAGGCGTTTTGGGAGGAATTGGTGGAGCGCGGTGGATGGACCGACCTCTTTTACGACATGACCGACCCCGCTGGAATCGCTGCTACTCGGAGCGGGCGCATCGAGCTTCTCCCGGACGCGCTCGAGGATGCGCTGCGCGAAGTGGTGCCGGATGCAGCGTTGTATGTGGATATCGGGCCGACCGATACTGGTGGGTCCGACGACTTCCCGCTTCGGCTCGTCCCCTACCGCGTGTCGACCCTATCGTCTGGAACGGTTGCCCTCGAACGGTGGCTCGTCGAACAGCCGGGCCTGTTCCCCGACGTGCACTGGGTCCCGTGGATCGAGGTCGCGCCAGCAACTGCAGATGATCTCGGGTTCGACGATGGGACCCGCGTCTGGGTTGTATCGTCGCAAGGGCGTTATCGGGCGCGGGTGAAGATCTTTTCGGGGACCGCACCCGAGAATGTCTGTGCACCGTACGGTCTGCGGCATCCCGATGGTGAGCTGGCGAACCCGCTCGCGCTGCTCGACGGTTCGACCGATGTCCTGACAGGACTGCCGTCGTGGTTCTCCACCTTCGTCCGGCTCGAACGGGCCTAGGGGGGTGACGCGATGACCCGCTGGGGCATGGTGATCGACCTCGACCGGTGTACCGGGTGCGCCGCCTGCGAAGTGGGATGCAAGGCGGAAAACAACATTCCGACGGTGTCCCTGGACCAAGCCGATGCGGGACGCACGATGAGTTGGATGAAAGTATTGGCGCACGTCCACGGAGATTTCCCCGATACCGCGATGGATTTCTTACCGCGCCCCTGCATGCACTGCGACAACCCGCCGTGCATCAAGGTGTGTCCAGTGCGCGCGACGTACATCGACGACGAGGGCATTGTCGGACAGATCTATCCTCGCTGCATCGGCTGCCGCTACTGCGCCAACGCCTGTCCCTACACGGTGAAGTATTTCAACTGGTATGGACCGGAGTGGGCGGATTCCGAGCGTCAGTACCTGAACCCTGATGTCTCGCCGCGAAACAAAGGCGTCATCGAGAAATGCTCGTTTTGCCACCACCGTCTGCAGAAAGCCCGCGAGACCGCGCGCGTCGAAGGTCGTGAGCTCCGTGAGGAGGATTACCAGCCGGCGTGCATGGAGGTCTGTCCGACTGGAGCGATCGTGTTCGGGGACTTGGACAACCCGACGCATCGGGTTGCCGAGCTGAAGGAGGACGCGCGGGTTATGCGCATCATGGAGGATCTCGGGACGCAGCCCAAGGTGTTCTACCTCAGGCCGAGGGGATGAGATGCGCAGCGACGTTGCCGAGAAACTAGCACGCCTGCCACCCGACGAACGGGTACTCCTGCGGCCGCTCGTCGAGACGTCGCGAGGCTTCTACGTGGGAGCCGGTGTACTCGCGGCCATTACCGTCTGGGGAGCCATCGCCTACGTCCTCCAGGTCAAGTACGGGCTTGGGCGAACCGGACTGAACCGGCCGGGGTACTGGGGCATCTACATCATCTGCTTCGTGTTCTTCATCGGGATCAGTCATGCGGGCACCCTAATCTCCGCGATTCTGCGGGTGAGCAAGGCGGAATGGCGGCGGTCCATTACTCGCTCGGCCGAGTTGATTACGGTGCTCGTGATCGGCTTCGGGGCGATTCAGCCAATCGTCGACCTGGGCCGTCCGGACCGAGTGCTCAACGTGATCTTGCATGCGCAGTGGCGCTCACCCTTGCTGTGGGACGTGATCAGCATCGGGCTCTACTTCATATCCTGCACGATCTATCTGTACCTTCC
>JAOTWK010000359.1 GCA_029862935.1 Gemmatimonadota bacterium
TGAACGGAAGACGTCCGGCACAGAGCAATACATCCGCCTGGCGCGGCGTGTATCCCAGCCGCTCCATGCCAAACCGCGACAAGTCGAAGCGGCTCGCGGCCGTCGCCATGAACTCGATCGCGCAGCACGCGGTGCCGAACGGCATCGGCCACATGCTGTTCGACCTCGCCCAGTTGACCAGGAAGTCAAGCCGAGTCGTGACCCAGTTCGGTGAGACTTGCCCGACGACGGTGCGGCCGACGACGGGTGCCGCCGGAGTCGGTGTTAATCCCATTCCAATCCCCCACGCTTCCACTCGTACACGAGTCCCACCACCAGCATGATGACGAAGAGCAGCATCGCCCCAAGGCCGAACAGCCCGAGCTCCCGCGACGACACGGCCCAGGGGATCATGAACACCGTCTCCAGATCGAACACGATGAACAGAATCGCGATCAGGTAGAACTTCACACTGAAGCGCTCGCGTGTCCCGCCCAATGGAGGCATCCCAGACTCGTAGGGCGTCTTCTTGATAGGCGTGGGGCGCGGACCCGGCACGAAATGCGACACGATGATGATGCCGGCCGCGGTCGCAACGACGAGGCCGAAGAGGATGACGAGCGGGACGTACTCCTGCAACATGCTAACCAGGACCCTCGCATCGTTTTGGAGTGTTACGGCGTCGGGAAGTTACCTAGGCTCTCCGAAGGGTGTCAAGCAAACCTAAGGTGGCGCGACAGCAAAGCTTACGTATCTTTCTTTGTCGCATTCGACAGGTGCTCGGAGTGCGTGACGCCGTCCCAAATCGTTGTTGTGCAATTCACCACGGGCATGTGCATGTCGATCAAATCCGACCGTTGGATCCGCCGCATGGCGCAACACCACGACATGATCGAACCGTTTGCTGAAGCGCAGGTGCGGGAGAACGTCATCAGCTACGGAGTATCGTCGTACGGCTATGATATGCGGGTCGCCGACGAGTTCAGGGTGTTCACCAACGTCTACTCGTCCGTGGTAGATCCCAAAGCCTTCGATTCACAGTCTTTCGTCGAGTTCGTCGAAGACATCTGCGTCATCCCGCCCAACTCCTTTGCTCTTGCCCGATCCATCGAGTATTTCCGCATCCCGCGGGATGTCCTGACGCTCTGCGTGGGGAAGAGCACGTACGCGCGGTGCGGCATCATCACCAATGTGACGCCGTTCGAGCCGCAGTGGGAAGGCCACGTGACGCTCGAGATTTCCAATACGACCCCGCTACCGGCGAAGATCTACGCCAACGAAGGGATTGCGCAGGTCTTGTTCTTCGAGGCAGATCCTGACGACGTGTGTGAGGTGTCCTATGCGGATCGACACGGCAAATATCAGGCGCAGCGCGGCGTGACGCTGCCGCGCATCTGAACGGTCCCATGGCTCTCATCCGCTGTCCGACCCACAAGATTCCGTACAACGACGACAACCCCCGCGGGTGTCCGGCGTGCGCACGGGAGAAAGAGGGCGGTGGCGAAGCCAAGCTGATGCAGGAGTTGGCCCGCGCGAGTCAAGTCACCCGCGAGGGCCCACCGGAGCCTACTGGATCAGGGCGGACCGCAGCTGCCGCTCTGCGACCATCCGCGGCCGTCCAGCCCGAGGCCAAGGAACAGCCCCCCATACCCCTCCCACCGGAGGGGCTGATCGGCCGACTGGTCCGCGGCGCGAGAGAGCGGCCCCGATTGGCGATCGGCTGGCTGCTCGCCATGGCGTTGCTGGCGGTCGTCTTCGTCACCGCCGGTCCCACGTTCATCGAAGCGCCCGATCCAGCCGAGCCGACTGGAGAGGTGCGGTCGCTGCCAGTTGAACCCAACACCCTAGTCACCACGGTCTTTGCGATGCTCGGACCCCAGGCACCCCAAGTGGTGCCAAACGCGCCGCAACTGGCGCGGTATGCATACGGCACTGACCTCACTATCGACGCACTGAATGACCGGATCTACGCCATCACTCTTGCCGTGACAAGCCGCACGTGGCGCGGTCTTCAAGTGGGTGTTCCGGAGCGTATCGTCCGTGGCACCTTGGCGCTGCTGGGGCAAATTCAAGAGGAGGGCTCAGCGCTGGTCTCCGACCCGCAAGAAATTGGAGGGTGGCGCGTGTACCCATCGCTTGACCAGCGACCACGCCGCACCTTCCTGGTCGAAGTGCGCCCCCCGAACGGGTGCTTTGACGTGACCGTCGATCTGCAACCGCGCGCCGTCGGGATCCTCGAGCGGAGCGGTCGGCGGTATGCCGTGATCGGCAAAGGAGACACACCGATGCAGTGGGTTTCCACGCGAATCCGCATTGTCAGTCGCGCCGTATCCGGTCCCTACGCGGCCAATGCCTGTTAGGCGTCGGCTGCGGCGCACCACATCACGCAGCGAGGCATTCAGTGACACATCCTAGTCAGACGACCGAACAGAAGAGCCCGTGGTGGCTCGCATTGCGAGTGATCGATGAGCCCGGAGCGGTATTCCGCGCGCTCGCGCAGAAGCCCACAGTGATACTCCCAATCATCCTCTTGGTTTTGACGGCGGGAATTGTGGCCGTGGGAACACCTGCTTCGACGCTGCGCAGCCGTGCGGAGCGCCAAGCCGACATCGTGGAGCAGCGGGCCCCGGAACGGATGACCGCCGACGATCGCGCTGAAATGCTCGAAGAAGCGGCCGGAACGAGGAATCGGGCCATCATCTTTGGCGCCGGCTCGGTCGTGGGCTTCATCGCGTTACTCGGTGTGTCCGGTGTGCTCCTTCTCATCTTCAACGCTGCCGGGACTCAGCCACTCAAGTTCAAGGACGAACTCGCCATTGCCACGCATGCCTACGTGCCTCAACTCCTTGGCGCCATCTTGATGATCGTGCTGGCACGATTCGCCAGCTTCGAAGAATCGCTGTCGTTGGGGTTCCTGGTGCGTGAGGGGTTCTTGCACAATCTCGGTCAGCAAATCACGCTCTTCGGTGCGTGGAACGTCGTGCTGCTGGCACTGGGGAATCAGATTCGAGCCGGAATGAAAGGTCTGGGAACCCCGCTCTTCATCGTGGGTGGACTGTGGA
Organism: Gemmatimonadota bacterium; assembly: GCA_029862935.1. The sequence goes on from JAOTWK010000359.1 coordinate 3,042, forward strand.
TGCTGGTCAACGTCGGCTTCGCGGGGATCGCCTCGGCATTTGGCGGTGCGGGGTAGAGTATCCGTCTTGAGACGTTCGGGAAGGAGCGCAACGTGACGAGGCAATCCGTTTCGGTGGCGACCCTCATCGGCACGATGATGCTCGGCTGCGCGGCTGGTGACCGGCCGGCGACCAACGAGCCGATTTCGGTTGCCGGGGTGGGTCTCGAAACACCGGAGTCGGTGTTACACGATCAGACGGATGATGTGTACTTGGTATCGAACATCAATGGAAACCCACTCGCGAAGGATGGAAACGGGTTCATCAGCCGGATCGCGCCGGATGGTACAGTCCTCACCCTCAAATGGATAGACGGGGAGACACCCAACGTCACGCTCCACGCACCAAAGGGACTTGCCATCCGAGGCGACACGCTCTTCGTGGCTGACATCGACGTCGTACGTCTCTTTGACCGACGAACCGGCGATGCGGTTGGGACCTGGAACGTGCCGGGATCCACGTTCCTCAATGACCTCGCGGTGGGCCGTGGCGGGAAACTCTATGTGACGGACTCCGGACTGCGCGCCGGCGCGAACGGGTTGGCATCATCCGGCTCGGATGCCGTCGTTCAGTTCGATGACGTCGGCACTCCCGAGCGCCTCGTGAGCGGTGAGGCGCTCGGGCGCCCCAACGGGATCGCCGTCGACAATGAGGGACGCATCGCGATCGTCACGTTCGGATCAGGTCAAATCAGGTTGGTGAACGCGGAGTCGGGACAGATCAGTGGACTCCCCGCACCGCAAGCCGGCGCACTCGATGGCGTCGCGCTGGCACTCGACGGCAGCTACTTGATTTCCAGCTGGGATGGCAGTGCCGTGTACCGCATGGGCCCCGGTGGCCAATACTCGGTCGAGGTCAGCGACGTGGACGCTCCGGCAGACATCAGCGTCGACCGCGTGCGCCGACGACTCTTGATTCCGTTGTTCCGCGAGAATCGCCTGGAGATCAGGCCCCTGAATTAGGAGTCAGACTGCTCTCGCTGTCGGCCGCTCCTTATCCCCTTCGCGAGGGGTCTTCCCCGCCTCTCCTGCGACCGCTGGAGACGCATGACGATCTGGATCGCTGTGTCTCCCTCCAGCGCGCAACATGGGGTGACGACTTCCGAGAGCTCGTGCCCCCGGCCGTGCT
>JAOTWK010000360.1 GCA_029862935.1 Gemmatimonadota bacterium
CACGCATGCCCCTCGTGTCCACGATCCTCCAGCTCGGAGCCAGTTCACGCTCGCTCGAAAGTGGGACGGGTCGGAGCGTCTCCAGAAGCAAGTCTGAAGCGCGCGCAATCACGACTTGCCCGACCGCTCCGGAAACCGGGCGATGACCTTGAACCGCGCCGGATGGTCTTGATCGCGCTCGAGGTACGGCCGACCGTCTCTCACTAACCAGGCGTGTGCACCCACGTCGCCTCGGTCGTCGCGACTCACCCCGACGTGAAGCTCAACGGGTCGGCCTGCGCGCCGCAGTACGTAGAAGAGCACCATCGCTCTCCGAAGACAGGTGTGCCGCCACGGTGGTGGCAGTCGCCACAGTACTCGGCTCACCCAGTCTGCGACATGATCGTCATCGAGCACTCCCAAGACTGACTTGGAGGACAGTCTACATCGCCGCGCCAAGCGCGACAGCGACATCACCTCGAGCAGGGGAGGAAGAATGACGGCAGCAACAGTGGCGCGCAGGCGCCAGCTGAGTGGCAGTGCCACGCGCTGCCTACTCCTCGATGATGAGCAGGTTGGAAGCAGAACAACGGTCCAGGAACTCCGTAACCGAGTCGGCCGCCTCTTCCGGTGAAACGTCATACTCGTCGAGCAACAACGCGACCAACTCCTCAAACGTGCAAGCCGCCTCGAGCGCGTTGAGGATGATAAGCCCACTCTCGCTCACGCTGAAGTACTTCCTGGTTCCGAGATGGAGGACCACGCCCTCGTCCTCTAGCTCGGTCAGGCGCAATTCAGGATGTCTCGTGTACCTGCTGGTCACGGTATCAGCTCCTCAAGGCGCATGGGGTCATCAAACAGATCCCGACCCAGCGTCACGCGGTACCCTTGGGCCTGCGTCGCAAGATCCCGCAGAAGATTCAAGTGATCCTGAGCCAGATCGGCCTCCAATGCAACCCAGGCGGACCAGCGAACGAGTTCCGCGAGTGCTTCGCGGGAGGTGATCGCCGTCGCGTTGGACCTCCGGTCTCCCACCCTGGTGAACAGCAAGACGTCCGGCTTGACGCTTGGCAGCCACGCAGCGCCGAGTTCCTCGGGAAAGCAGAGCATCTTCCCGCGACGCTCGTGGCGGGCACCGACGTTCTGGCTGAGGAGCATGTATCCGCCGTGCCGAAGCGCAATGCGTCCGCGAGCTGCATGAACGACAACGTGCTCCCCGCGGCGGGCGAGGAAGGCAGTGTCGTCCGTGCCTACGGGCCATCCCCTCGAGGCCAGCAGGGCAGCCATCGTGGATTTCCCAGCGCGAGCATCACCGGCCACCAGCCAGCCTCGCCCCCTGGAATCCTGCGCCGTCGCAGCGTGAAGATGGTGCCAACCGGCCCGTCTCACCAACAACACCAGGACCGTGTGAAGAAACGTGCTGACCAACTCCTCGCGTCGCGCCGCAGCTTCTGTTGTTAGCGAAACGCGCGCCTCGGTCGATTTCGCCTCGATGACGGCGTGGGCCGCGCCCATCAGCCACAAAACGCCGACGCTTCTGAGTGGAGGACCGCTACGAATCTCGACGCGGGGCTGCCGGAACGGGACTCGGTTGTCCTCTGGAATGAAGGCCGAGTCGACAATGGTCAGCCGCAAGTCAAGCGTGATCGGCAGGTCAAGCCGAATCTCGTCAAGCCACGTCGAGACGTACTTACCCAGCTCGCTATCGCTGCACTGCAGACGAATCTTTGGACTCATGACTTGAAATATGCACCAAACGAAAACGCGCGCCGGAGTCATCCCCGACGCGCGTCCTCGCCACGGCAAACCGCTGCCTAGATCACAGAGACCACCGTGATCTGGTCTTCCCCGTCTGGGCTCGTCAACGTGACGTTTGTCAGCGACGCCTCTTCCTTGAGCGTCGGCTTGACGAAGGGCTTCTTCTGTTTCTCCATGGAGTCACTCCTTTGAAAGCCCGGAGCCTAAATTTCCGCAATTCCCATACCCAGCAACGGGATTCTCGGGGATCACGCGGAGCCAGAGGTGCTGCAACGCCTTAACGCGCTCGCAATTCCTCAGGGCCGTGGACGTACCGCGACACATTCCGCTTTTCAGAGGCTCTACCGTTGACGGAGGGCAACAGCCCCATGATCAGAAGCCCACGTCCAACCCCAGTTTGCCGACAGACACCTGAATCGGGACCTCGCTCAGGTTCACCTTTCGGTCGATACGCTGGAATTCGTATTCGACGCGCACACGGAACCGGCCGTTCCTGGTGCCGAATCCGGCGCCGAACCCCACTTCGAACGCCAGTCCTGCATCGCCGCCACCATCGAATTGCGGAGCGACCAGATAGGCGGCCCTCCCCCAAAACCCTCCGGCGCTGGAGATCGGAAGTTCTGAGAGGATCCCGACACGTCCAAGACCAACTTCCGTCGCGGCGAAGTCCGGATCGATCGCTCGCCGCCCGCCACCAACCTCGATGGCGAAGCCACGTGCGAGGAGAACGTTCAGTCTCACGTCACCCTGCAACACCTTGAAGGCGTCGCCTCCTCCGTCGGCGGAATCGAGTGAGGCCATGTGGCCAGACACGTCGAGCCCGAATCTCCCAATCCGGACCGAGAGGAGACCGCCGACCCCGCCGCCGACCACTCGCCGAGCATCGTTGATCTCCGAGTGGTCCACGCCTACTGCGTGCACCCCAACGCGCACGACCTGCGAGTACGCGGGGGTCGCAATGAGTAGCGCCAATCCGACGAGAACGATGTGCTTCACGGGGACGCCACCGGCATGATCGTGAGCTCGATTTGCCGTCTCCGCATCGCGTTCTCGTTAGCGATCTCCAGGTTCCGTGCAGCCAGCTGTTCGCGCAGGAGCCGGTTGTACCGGATGTTGGCCTGCACCGGCTGCGGATCAGGACGCTTGAGGCTCAGCGCGAGTCCGACGCCAAGCGCGAGGACACCCGCGCCCGCCAACTCGTTTCTCGGCGAACCGCTCAAGTCCGGATTCTCCAGCGCGATGCTCGCGCCGGCAGCGAGCCCAGCGAACAGCACGGCGATGCCCATCGGTCGCCAGTTCCTGGGCGGCGAGACGAATTCCGGCTGCTCGGTGTACCCCGGAAGGCTCGAGAGGTGAGGCAGCGTGTCCAACGATCCGTGCGCCACGTCGACGATAAGCGGCGCCCCAAATTCGTTCCTGCCCTCGATCGCCGTGATGACAACTTGGTATTGGCCGGGCGGCACCGGCTCGCCAGCCTCGTCGAGTCCACGCCAAAAGACGACGCCCGGACCCGTCACGAGTTGCGAATCGATGAGCATGTCGACACCGTCGCCGATTACACGGGTCACAGTCCTGGCCGAGCGGCTCGCCTCGAACGCGATGGCCGCTGCACCCTGCCCCGCCACAAACGTCGTACCGTCCATCCGAACGCGACGCACCACGAGAACCTGGCCCAGTGCTGATGCGTAGAGTGACGTGATGCGCGGCGACACCATGTTGACGTCCGGTTCACGGTCGGGATCCAAGAAGATGAGCTCCCGAAACGCCTCGACTGCGCGGGCGGTGGAGTCGAGCGCGCCGTAGGAGAAACCGAGCAGCTCCCACGTGAGGATGCGGTCTTCACGGATCAACGGTGAATTGAGTGCGCGACGCGCCGCGACAATTGCCTGCGAGAGATCGAGTTCCTCGTACAACTGTCTGGCACGCCGCACATCGGGGTGCTGCTGCGCGCCAACGCCAATGGGAACGGCAAGCACCAGGAGTGCCAGGGCGAGCACTTGTCTCACAGGCCCTCCTTCTCGAGCGTCACCCGTTTGCGGGTCTCGTTGCCGGACGAGATCGTCAGTTCCTCACGAAACGTGCGATAGCCTTCCCGCTGGATCTCAATCACATGGGGACCCACCGTCAGCTCGAGCCGGTAGAGCGGTGTATCTCGGAGTTCCCTCCCATCGACGAGCACCAGGCCGGATGGCGTGGCGTCGAGCGTCAAGTATCCGACGCGCGGCGGAGCCGGCTGCACCTGACGGGGTCGAGGGTCCTGTCGAACCGGTTGCCGCGCGGGAGGCGGATCCTGTCGAGTCGCCGGCGTCTCAGGCGGAGGCGTTACCGGCGTTGAGTCCTCAACGGAACCGGAATCGACGAGCAGGACGCCTTGTTGTGTACCGCCCTCGCCGCCCGCTGTGATCGCGTTCGGTCCCAACTCAGCACCCGCGGTCCGGAGTCCGATCCCGGCCCGGCCGAGC
>JAOTWK010000362.1 GCA_029862935.1 Gemmatimonadota bacterium
AGGACAATGCAAGAACCCGGCGGTTCCGGAACACGTGGCCAAGAGCCTCGTAGCGGACCTTGGCCAGGGGCGGGTACATCATGAGGATGAGGCCGACCGCGATCGGAATATTGGTGGTGCCGATCTGATAGCGCTCGATCAACGCAGGTGCGCCGGGGACCACATAACCGATCGCAATTCCCAGCCCCATGGCGAGGAAGATCCACAGGGTCAGGAATCGATCCAGGAACGAGAGCCGGCGTGAAACCTTCATGGGCGCCCCTGCTCGAGGCTCTGCTTCATCTCGTCCAGCAGCGCGCAATAGATAGTGTGGCAGAAATCGTGAGCCGCTTGATCGTTCCGCTGCCAGGTGGACGACCACTCGACGAAGGTGCCGCTGCCCTGAGTAATCGGCCGGATCCGCACTCGTCCCACGTAGTTGCTCACCTCGGCCTTGGAGACCGGGGCAGGGCCGTCGGTGATGGCGTAGGTGAAGGTCCGCTCCTCGTCGTTCACATCGAGCAGGGTCTCATGGAACGAGCCATTGAGCACACGCTTGGCACCGACGTGATCACCCGGCACGTCGCCGACCGGCTCGACCTGGGTGATGACCCTCGAGGCCCACCCAAGGTCATGGAAGTTGCGACCAGCTTCCCACACGCAGTCGGCCGCCGCATTGATCACGATCGATTGATAGGTCCTTCCCATGATTCAGATTCGGAGGTGAGAGGTGTGCTCAGAACGAGTGAATCAGCATCCGAACGTGCCTTTGCCGCTGGGAATGTAATGGCTGGCCGACCAAGGCACAGGCCCCGGCACGCACCCTTCATTCCCTTTTCATGACCGCTTAACGTAGGGCGGGAGATGATGTGAACCGAGGGCCTCTGCCGGAATCCATTGACCGATCACGTGCCTGGGGAGGCGGTCATGACGGAGCACGAGCTGAACAGACGGGACTTCGTGAAGGCCGGGGCCGCGGGTGCGGCCGCGGTGTTTCTCCAGACCAAGACTGGTCTCGCCTCGGAAGCGCGCGCCCTCATGCCGACCAGGCCGCTCGGCCGGACTGGGCACGATGTCAGGCTGTTCAGCCTGGGTGGTCAGGCCACCCTCGAACAGGCAGGCAAACGGGACGAGTCCGTCGCCATCATCAACCGGGCCATCGACCTGGGCGTCAACTACATCGACACGGCCGCGGCTTACGGGCGGGGACAAAGTCAACGCTATATCGGCGACGTGATGGCAACGCGCCGGCACGAGGTGTTCCTGGCGAGCAAGACCCACGACCGGACCTACGACGGCTCGATGCGGCTGCTCGACGAGAGTCTCCGGCTGCTCCAGACCGACCATCTCGATCTCTGGCAGCTCCATCGGCTCGGACGGGCCGACGAGTGGGACCAGATTCGCGGGCCTGGTGGCGCGCTCGAGGCGCTGCAACGAGCCCGTCGAGAGGGATTGGTCAGGTTCCTCGGCGTGACCGGGCACTACGATCCTGCCGTGCTCATGCAGGCCATCAGTGACTTCGAGTTCGATACCATCCTCATGGCGCTCAACGCGGCCGATCCGCACTACCTCCCCTTCACAGAGGGGCTCCTTCCACTCGCGAATCGGAAGAACATGGGCGTGATCGCCATGAAGATCCCGGCTCGGGGCAGGCTGTTCCGTGAGGGTGGGCTCAGCTCGATGCGCGAGGCCATGCACTGGGTCCTGTCGCAACCGGTGAGCACGGTGATCGTCGGGTGTGACACCATCGAGCAGCTGGAGGAGAACGTAGCCATTGCCGCCGAGTTCCAGCAGGCCGGCGTGCCGGCCCTCCAGCGGATCTCGGCTCTCACGGCCGGCTACGCCAAAGAGGCGCAGTTCTACAAGAAGGGGGCCCGCGCCTAGCGCACCCGGCGAAATCCTCGTCGCCTCATCACCTATATTGCAGGCACGGATGAGACGATTCGTGCTCTGCTCAATCGGGGCCTTCGCCCTAGCCCCGGGCTGCGCCGCCCAGACCCGCCAGACCATCCTTACCCAGACGGTGGACCGGGCCGAGTGGGCGATGGGCCCCGTGGCCGACCTCCGCTTCGGGCGCGTGGCCGTCGTGGCGGCCCCCGACGGGCCTCGATTGGAGGTGCGCCGCCTGCGAGACGCGATCCCTACGGCCCCGGAGCTCCGCATCGAGGGCGTGACACCGGAGTTCACCGGCAACGACCTGGTGGTCGGCGACTTCGCCCGGAGCAACCGATCCACGCTGGGTGGCTATTTCAACACCTTCATGCGAGCGCCGTCGGACGGATCGGCCACCGTGGGCCGAACGACAGATGGCCGGCGCGCGCTCACGCTCAGCTGCGACAGGGCCGACACCGGATTCTGCGGGCTCTGGATCCAGCTCTATGACTTCGAGGCCTCACCCAACAGACGGAGTTACCTGGACGCGACCCCGTTTTCCACGCTGAGCTTTTGGATTCGCGGACACCGAGGAGGCGAGCGACTCGTGCTCAAGCTGGCCGATGCCCGGTGGGAACTGAAGGAAGATGCCCTCGCCATCGGGGATCTCGGCGAATTCCTGGCGAGCGGCCAAGTCGACACGACGTGGCAGCAAGCCGTGGTTCCGCTCGACCGCTTTCCGCCACGCATCGACCGCGCGACCCTGGCGCTCATCGTCTGGGAAGCGGTATCGCCGGGACGAACCGAGGTCGACCTCGGCCCTGTCGCCTTCTCGCTCCGTCCGACTGGACTCCCGTCACTCCCCGAGCCCTGGAGCGAACCCTTGCCCAGCCGGCCTGAGCACCTCGCGACCTGGCTTTGGAATACGCATGAGCTTCTGGCCGACACGACCCACCGCGACACGCTGCTCGACGCGCTCGCCCGCGAAGGCTTCGACCGCGTCTTCCTCCAGCTGCCCGACGCACCCGGACAGCGCGCCGTGCCGGGGGAGATCACCATCGACGCGTCGACGCTCAGGCCATTGATGGCCGCCTTCGCCCGGCGCGGGATGGAGGTGTACGCCCTCGACGGGTACGCGCGCTACGCGCTGCCGGAATACCACGCCGGGGTGTTGCGCACCGTCGATCATGTGATCGGCTACAATTCGGAGTCAGACCCATCCGAGCGCTTTATCGGCATTCGATACGACATCGAGCCGTATATTCTCCCGGCCTTTCACGGCCCGCACCGTCAGCAGCTGCTGCGACGGCTGCTCGATCTCACGGCGCGGTCAGCCGAGCGCGCCCATGCCGCGGGACTGGCCTACGGCGTGGACATCCCCTTCTGGTATGATGCGCCGGACGAAGCGACGTCCGAGCGGGTCATGGTTGAGTGGAACGGGGTGCGCAAGGCCGTGAGCGAGCATCTGATCGATCTGGTCGATGATGTGTCCATCATGGACTACCGAACCATTGCCTACGGAGCCGACGGCACCATCCGCCATGCAACCGGCGAGCTGGCCTACGCGACCAGCCAGGACAAGCCGGTGTTCATCGGGCTCGAAACGTCGGACCTGCCCGACGAGGTCCTGCTCGAATTCAGGGGGGAGCCTGAACGCGGCCTCCCGGCCACTTGGCCTGTGGGCTCCGTGGTGGTCCTGGCACAGCACGAAGACTCGATTCGGATCTACCTCGTGCCCGAGGGTGGAGCGGGAGACGCGGCGACGAGCCGATCGATGGCCTCGTGGTTCGACGACCAGGGAATCGATCGTCAGGCCTTCTGGTGGTGGCCCGTCACGCGCCGCGTGGACGTGCCGGCCAGCAAGATCACCTTTGCGCGGCACGGCTCCCACCGGCTCCGCGAGGTGATGGATGGCACGAGGACCGAGCTCGGACGGTTCCCCTCGTTCGCGGGGTTCGCACTCCACTTTGCAGAGAGCTACCTGGCGTTGGTCGGCAACGTGCCGCGCCCGGAGGGCAGCGACGTGCAACAGGAGAGTCCGGAACCGTGACCACATCGGATCTGTCCCGCCTGCTCAGCGTGGCGCGCGGCGACCAGCCTGCCGACCTCCTGCTCACGAACGGCCGATTAGTGAACGTGCTCTCGGGCGAGGTGTACCCGGCGGACGTGGCCATTTCGGGCACGCGAATCGTCGGCGTGGGTCCGGGCTACGATGCTCGCGAGGTGGTGGACCTGGCCGGGCGCTACGTCTGCCCCGGACTGATCGACGCCCACGTCCACGTGGAGAGCGCCATGGTCCCGCCCCGCGAGTTCGCGCGTGCGGTCGTGCCGCACGGGGTCACCAC